>NZ_JBEXCW010000087.1:0-29996 GCF_040605435.1 Streptomyces sp. NPDC005574 | reverse complement strand
GCCGGTGTGAGACCTCAACGGGAGTCCTCCCGGACGGGGCAGTCGGCTATGAAGCAGAAACCCCCACGGCGCGAGCCGTAGGAATCCCCCTCGTTCACGAGGGGGAGGAAGTCAATGAGCCTTTCCCAACGTGCTGCACGTCGCACCGCGGTCGCCGCGAGGGCGGTGCTCGACTGTTCAGGAGCCTTCGGTGTCCAGCCTCTCCGCGGACTGAAGCAGGCACGCTGGCGGGTTTGGACTTGCTGCCGGCACCTCGATGCCGCTGGTGGCCGACGCGGCTCTTGAGCTGGGCCGGGGTGACGACCTCGTCAAAGGGATCGTCGACGCCCGCTCCGCCATGAAGCTCGTCACTGTTACGTGCGCTGCGACCCTCTTGGCGGCAGTGCCCCAGCATCGCCCGATCCGCCTCACCAAGCTCGGACGTGGGCTGATGTCCAGCTGCGGAAGCGGCAGACGGCGCAGCCACACGGTGCTGATCACGTCTCGTTCGACGCATTCGCACAGTGCGTGCGTCACCGCGGTGCGCAGATCCCCGTGGTCGGCGAAGCCCGTGCTGATCTGATGCCCGATACGCTCCGCGGGGCGTTGTGGTGCGCGCAGCCCATCCAGGCCACCACGGCGGGCACATACACCGGACGCCGCCGGGTCAGCGACCAGCCGCGCAACCCACCGGATCGGGGCGGTGGGGGGCCGGTGGCAGCAGCGGTTGACCGGGGCGGGCGTACTCCAGCGGGCGTACTCCTCGGCCGACAACCGCGGCAGCGACGACAGGTCGAGGGGGGTCCTCGTCGAGTAGGTCCTGCACCTGGACGGCCAGTGATCCGTACCCCAACACCTTGGGCTCTCCTGGGGAGTACGTCAGCTCTCGCACCTCGCCGGCCACACCGTAGGGGGAGATCAGACTGCCGGGGTTCTCCAGCACGTCGTTCGGCACTGCCCCTCTCCCTTCCTCAACGGATTCTTCGGCGAATCCATACGCTCCGGATCGATTACCGCCGACTACCCGCTAAAGCAGCGGGATCGACGGTCGTGCAACATTCCGCGACCGCGATTCATGCGCAAGCGGTGTGTTTCGGAGTGGTTTCCTTCTATGGCCCGGCAACCCGAGTACACGCACAACACACCGGCATCGGAGAGCAGAACAGCATTTACTTGGCAGGGTGTCAAGTCCTGCACTTCTACGGGCCCATTACAGCGCGTCAAAAAATGACGACACCACCGCGGAGGCGGGCGTTTTCGCCCGGACAGCAGCTGGTAGCCACGAGGTCCCGTGATTTCAGTGTTTCCTGTCGAGAGTCCGACTCCGATTTGTGCATAGCCAGGATGCCGTCGACGGTTGCGGTCATGCGGAGCCTTCGGTGCGGCTTCCCGGCCAGATCATAGGTGACGGTCGGCGTGTCGTCCGCCTTGGTCGGCGACCGGTCCAGGCTCCTCGACGGGCAGCGGAAGCGTCCGCCCCGGGCAACGGGCGACCCGCACGGCAACGGATTCGCCGAAGCCGCACAGCCCCGGTTTCCGCGATGTTCGGGCTGCACAGAGGCCCAGGACCGGAACCTGCCGGTCCGGGACGCCAACACACCGCCGGTGCGGGCACAGCCGCCACCGATGCGGAAAACCGGCGATGTCCGAGACCGCGCTCGGTGCGCACCACGGTCTCAACTCGACCCGTCCGTCCAGTGCGCCGTGTACTGAAAGGCAATGTTCAGCCCGGTGCTGTCACGTTGACTGACCGGGGTGGGGTGGCCCTTGCGTTGATCACGCTGGAGGGGGGGCTGTCCGTGGGGGCTGCGTCACCGTCGTACAAGGGGCACCGGTACCCGCGTTCAGCGGCATCTCACCCCACTTCCGACCCCGCCGCCACCGCATGACCGCCCCCGGCTACCGCACCGAAATACGCCACCGCTTCACCATCTGGAACCACGTCACCGGCGTCGTCAGCCCGCCCACCACACCCTGAGCACGAAGCCGAAACCTGCCCGCACATGGCCTGACACACCCCCACCCGACACCTCGCTCGACAAGTTGACGCCCCCTCGCGGTGGACGACGGCCCTGCGCGACATCGCCCGCGGCGCCCTCAGACTCGCCGGCTACACCAACACCACCGGACGGCCCGCAACACCGCACCTGCCGACGCCCTCACCCCGCGCGGTATTCCGTGATCAAATCAGACATTCCCCTACTTCTCCGAGTCCCTTTACGGCGAATTCGTTGTTGACGACCGCCAAGCGGAGCGGCTAGTTTCGCATCGAGCGGAAGTTCTGGATTCAATGATGCGGTTCGATGCGAGACATCGGCGGTTCGGATCGACAATCCAATTCGGCTCCAGAGGTCACGCGAAATTCACTGTTCGGCCTTCCGGTCGTAAGTCGGTCTCGGTGTGCGGATGCGGCCGCGTTGTGTGCCGGTGCTCGTTCCGGAGCCCGATGGCGGAGCCATGGGACATCTGCTGTGTCTTGCGCAACTGGAGCCACACGGCCTTCGGTCATCCGACACCGAGTTCCGATGCTTATTGCAAGGGGTGAAACAGGTGGGTGTTTCGGACATGCTCGACGATTCGCCGGAACGCGGCGGTGTCGGGCGTACTCCGCTTCTCGTTCGTGAATCTCTGCGCCGGCACCCGCAGGGGCAACCCTTGGCCGTCATGCCTGACGATGTCGCGGCGCTCCTCGTCGACCCCCGTCACAGGCTTGAGGTCGTGGGCGACGGAGCAATCCGGGGCGTCGTCCACGGGGGAGATCTGCGCCCAGGCATGGGAGGCTTGGAAGTACTCGGGTCGCTGCCCGCCTTGTATCCGGAGTGGCTGGGCGATCGCACCTTCGCCGCCACACACCGTGTCCGTCTTCCGTACATCGCCGGCGAGATGGCCAACGGGATCTCCACCGTCCGCATGGTGGTGGCCATGAACCGGGCGGGCTTGCTCGGTTTCTTCGGCGCCGGCGGGCTCGGCCCGGCACAGGTCCGCGCAGCCGTCCAGGAACTGGCCGAGACGCTTCATCCCTCGTCGAACTGGGGCGTGAACCTGCTCCACTCGCCCAACGAACCGGGTTACGAGGACGATGTGATCGACTTGGTTCACCACTACGGTGTGGCCAATGTGTCCGCCTCCGCCTTCATGGACCTCACCCCAGCGGTCGTCCGGTGCGCCGCAACCGGCCTGCAGGCGGACGCGCAGGGCAAGATCAACCGGCGGACCCGTCTGTTCGCCAAGGTGTCTCGCCCCGAGGTGGCCGAGAAGTTCATGTCTCCGGCCCCCGATGAGCTGCTGCGGGTCCTGCTGGATCAGGGGCGGCTGACCGCTGACGAGGCCGCGCTCGCCCGGCGGGTACCACTCGCCACGGACGTCACCGTTGAGGCGGACAGCGGCGGCCACACCGACAACCGTCCGCTGACGGTCATCCTGCCCGCGATGCTGGGCCTGCGGGACTCCCTCTCCCGCCGCCACGACTACTCCGAGCGCATCCGGGTCGGTGCCGCCGGCGGGCTCGGTGATCCGCTCGCTGTGGCGTCGGCGTTCGCCTGCGGGGCGGACTACGTCGTGACGGGGACCGTCAACCAGCGATCCGTCGAGGCCGGGACCTCCGACGAGGTGAAGCGGCTGCTCGCCGAAGCGGACCTGGCCGACGTCGTGATGGCCCCGGCGTCCGATATGTTCGAGTACGGCGTCAAGGTGCAGGTGCTGCGCCGCGGCACCATGTACGCAAGCCGCGCGGCCGGACTCTACGAGGCCTACCGCCGTTACGACTCGCTGGAGCGGATTCCCGCGGGGGTTCGCGGTCGGATAGAACGCGACCTGCTACGGGCCGGCTTCGAGGAGGCATGGGCCGTCACTCGACGCTACTGGGCCGGCCGCGACCCGGGCCAGATCACAGTCGCCGAGCGTGACCCCAAACACCGCATGGCCCTGGTCTTCCGCTCCTACCTGGGGCAAGCCAGCCGCTGGGCCATCACCGGAGAGCCGTCCCGGCGGGCGGACTACCAGGTCTGGTGCGGGCCCGCGATCGGCTCGTTCAACCGGTGGGTGGTCGGCAGCTCGCTGGCCCAACCGGAGAACTGCACGGTCGTGCAGATCGCCCGGAATCTGATGGAGGGCGCGGCGGTGGTCACCCGTGCCCATCAGTTGCGCAGTTACGGCGTCCACGTCCCGCGCACAGGCCTCCACGTGCCCCGTCTCCTGTCCTCACCTGTTGTAAGCGACTTGTGAACGACCCGCTTCCTTGAACTGACCGGTTGTATGAGAGAGATGCCGTCCATGTCTGAGTCCCGCACGCCCGAGCCGGTTCCCGTTGCCGTCGTCGGACTGGCCGCGTTACTCCCCGGGGCCTCCGATGTCCGGTCGTTCTGGCGCAATGTCGTCGCCGGGAAGGACCTTCTCACCGATGTGCCGTCGACGCACTGGCTGGTCGACGACTACTACGACCCGAACCCGTCCTCTCCGGACAAGACCTACTGCCGGCGCGGCGGCTTCCTGCCCGCTGTGGACTTCGACCCGATCGCGCACGGCGTCCCGCCCACGACGATGGCGGCCATCGACCCGACGCAGTTGCTCGGCCTGGTCGTGGCCGACCGGCTGCTGACGGACACAGAAGCCAACCTGGCGGGCCCGCTGGACCGGGAACGGATCGGTGTGATCCTCGGCAGCGGCTCCCTCCCCATGTTCGGCACCATGGCAGCCCGTATCCAGCGACCTGTCTGGCTGCGGGCGCTGCGGCTGCAGGGCATACCGGAGGAAGAGGCGCAGGCGGCCTGCGACCGGATCGCCGACCAGTTCGTGCCCTGGCAGGAATCCAGCTTCCCCGGGATGCTCTCCAATGTGATCGCGGGGCGGATCGCGAGCCGCTTCGACCTGCACGGCATCAACTGCACGGTCGACGCGGCCTGTGCCAGTTCGCTGGCTGCCCTCAGCGCCGCCGTCAACGAGCTCGCTCTGGGCCACGCCGACGTGATGTTCACCGGCGGCGCGGACACGCTCAACAACCCCTTGATGTTCGTCTCGATGAGCAAGACTCCCGCCCTGTCCGCCTCCGGCGAGGTGCGGCCCTTCGATGCGGACGCCGACGGCACGGTGATCGGTGAGGGCCTCGGCATGGTCGCCCTCAAGCGTCTGGCCGACGCCGAGCGCGACGGTGACCGGGTTTACGCGGTTGTGCGGGCGGTCGGAACGGCCTCCGACGGGCACGGCAGCGCAATCTACGCGCCGAAACCGCAAGGACAAGCGCGGGCCGTGCGGCGCGCCTACGAGCTCGCCGGCTACTCACCCGGCACGGTCGAGCTGGTCGAAGCGCACGGCACGGGCACACGGGCCGGGGACGCTGCCGAGTTCGCCGCGTTGCGGGAGGTCTTCGCCGCCGACAGTGCCGACACCGCCTGGTGCGCTCTCGGGTCGGTGAAGTCGCAGATCGGTCACACCAAAGCGGCGGCCGGCGCAGCGGGACTGATCAAGGCGGTCCTGGCGTTGCATCACAAGGTGCTTCCGCCGACGATCAAGGTCGCCCGGCCCAATCCGGCGCTGGAGATCGAAAAGAGCCCCTTCTACCTCAACACGCAGGCCCGGCCGTGGGTCAGGGCGGACGACCATCCGCGCCGGGCCTCGTTGTCGGCCTTCGGTTTCGGTGGCAGCAACTACCACGCGACCCTCGAAGAATACCGGCCGCATCACGGACGGCCACAACCGGCGCGCTACCACGCACTGCCGCAGGAACTCATATTGTTCAGCGGCCCGTCGCTGGACACTCTCAGGACCCGAGCCCGTCAACTGCTGGACGAAATGCCCTTCGTGGAGGCGGCTCGGGAGAGCAGGCGCACGTTCGACCGCACTGCCGTGTGCCGGCTGGCCCTCGTCGCTGCCGACGCGGCCGAGGCCGGCACCAAGCTCGACCGGTTCCTCGCACTGCGCCCGAACCGGCCGATGACAGCTCCCGGCGGCGTCAGCTACAGCACCGGGGAAGCCGAGCTGGGTCCGCTGGCTTTCCTCTTCCCTGGCCAGGGGTCGCAGTATCCGGGCATGGGCGCCGGGGTGGCCATGGCCTTTCCGGCCGCCCGCGCTGTGTGGGACCGGGTAGCGGGGCTGGAACTGGGGCCGGTGCCGCTGCACCAGGTGGTCTTTCCCCAACCGGCCTTCAGCGAGGCCGAGCGGGAGGCACAGCGTGAGCTGCTGACCCGGACGGAGTGGGCCCAGCCCGCGCTGGCCGCACACAGTCTCTCGCTGTTGGCGGTGCTCGACGTGCTTGGACTGCGGGCCCAGCGTCTGGGCGGGCACAGCCTCGGCGAACTGGTCGCCCTGCACGCGGCGGGTGTCTACGACGCGGACACCTTGCTGCGCCTGACCCGGCGACGCGGGGAGGTGATGGGCGCGGCATCGGAGGTCCCGGGCGGAATGCTGGCCGTGGCACTCCCACTGGAGCGGGTCAAGGCGGAGTTGGAGGGCGCGGAAGGAATCTGGGTCGCCAACCACAATCAGCCCGACCAGGTCGTGGTGTCGGGGGAGGCAGCCGCGATCGAGCAGTTCGAGGCCAAGCTCGCCACGCGTGGCGTACGGGCACGGCGGCTGGATGTGGTCATCGCCGCGCACACCCCCCTGGTCGCCTCCGCGAATGCGGCCCTTTCCGCCTTTCTCGACGCGGAACGGCTGTCGCCTCCGAAGATCGAGACGTGGAGCAACCTGACGGCTGAGCCTTACGGCCCGGATCTGGCACGACTGCGCGAGATGGTGTCCGTGCACGGCGCGTCACCGGTCGTCTTCGTCGACCAGATCGAGGCGATGTATGCCGCGGGCACCCGGGTTTTCGTCGAGGTCGGCGCCGGGACCGCGATCACCGGGATGGTCGGCTCGATCCTGGGCGAGCGGCCGCACCTCGCGATCAACCTCGACCGCAAGGGCATGTGCCCGGTGGAGTCGCTGTTCACCGCTCTGGGCCGGCTGGCTGTCAACGGCGTGGAGTTGGACTTCGAGGCTCTGTGGCCGGCACCGGAGCCGGCGGTCCGGCCCCCCGGCGCAGCCGCTGTCAAGATCAACGGCGCCGAGTACGGCCGCCCCGGTCCGCCGTCCGACACGGGGCCGATCGCACCGGCCCCCACGCCGGCCGCTCCTTGCCGAGCGGCTCTCCCGACGGAGTCCCGGCCCGAACCGACCACCGCCCCTGTCCCTGTCCCTGTCCCTGTTTCGCTCCAGCCCGCGCCCACCGAGAAAGCGAGCACGCCGATGGCGCAGTACCCGACCGTCCCCGAGCCGGACTGGCTGCAGGTCCTGACCGCAACCCAGCGGCAGACCGCCGAGGCCCAGGCGGCTTTCCAGCAGGCCTTGCTGGCCGGCCACCAGTCCTACCTGCAGCTCGTCGACAACACCCTGGGCCGGCTGGCAGGCCTGGCGGGCACCGGTGAGGTCGCCTCTGCGGCGGGCGTACTCGCGCCGTCCGTCGCCCCGGTCCGGGAAATGCTCCCGCAGCCCGAGACTCCCACGCCGACGGCCTTCCAGGCCCCTGCGCCCGAGCTCATGGCTCCACTCCCGCCCGTCCCGTCCGCCGTCCCCCTCAACGCTCCCCCGTCCGCCCCGCTGCCTGCGGCCGCTCCCACCGCCCCGCTGCCTGCGGCTTCTCCCGCCGCGGCGCCCGTGATGGCTGCTCCCGAGCCGCCCACCACCGTTCTGGACGCCGGGCTGCTGCTGGGAATTGTCGCGGAGATGACCGGGTATCCCGTCGAGCTCCTGGGTGCCGACATGGATCTGGAGTCGGAGCTCGGTGTTGACTCGATCAAGAAGGTGCAGATCCTCTCTGCCGTCCGGAAGCGTGTCCCCGGGCTGCCCGCCTCCGACTCTCCCGAGCTCGCCGGCCTGTTCAAGCTGCGCACCGTCGACGCGATCGTCGCGCAGCTGGCCGCCGGCACGCCCGCGACGGGCCAGCACGGGAAAGAGTCCACGGGTGAGGGTTCGGCCGAGGAGGGTGAAAGACGCGCTGGCTGAGCAGAGCCGGCCGGCAGTGCGGCGGCGCGTGGTGCGGGCCGTGGAACTGCCGTCCGCAGGTGTCGCCATGGGCGGCTTGACAGGAGCTGTCCTCCACGTGGTGGACGGCGGCAGCGGGCTGGCCCGGGACGTGGTGACCAGGCTGCGCGCACACGGGATCGAGGCGGCCGAGGACGGCTCGCTGAGCGGAGCGAACGCCGTACTGCTGCTCGGTGGCATGGCGCCCGTTGAGACACCCCAGGACGGATTGACCGTGATGCGCGGGGTGTTCACGGCGGCCCAGGAGGTTGCCTCCGTGATGGCGGCGGACGGTGGCCTGTTCGCCGTCGTTCAGGACACCGGCGGCGACTTCGGTTTGAGCGGCGGGCAAGGGGATCGTGCCTGGCTCGGTGGCATTGCCGCCCTGGCGCGGACCGCGGCGCGGGAGTGGCCCGCGGCCAGCGTCAAGGCCATCGACTGCGCCCGCGGCGACCGCGACAGCGCGGCGGTCGCCGAGGCCATCGTCGCCGAGCTCGTGTCAGGGGGGCCGGCCCTCAACGTCGGCCTGCCCTTGGACGGCCGGCGCGTGACGCTCGACACGGTTGCCGCTCCCCGCAGCGCCGAGCCCGCAGACGCCCCACTCGACGAGGACGGCGTGGTCGTCGTCACCGGCGGCGCCCGCGGGGTGACACCCGCAGTTCTCGCCGAACTGGCCGCCAGGTACCGCCCCCGGCTGGCCGTGCTCGGCCGGACCGAGCTCACCGAGGAGGAGCCCCCGGGGCTGGAGGCCGCCGTCGACCAGCCGGCCCTGGTGGCACGACTTGCCGCCCGCGCCCCGGACTCCGGCCCGGCGGCGATCGTTGCCCGGGCACGCCGGATTCTCGCCGCCCGGGAGGTGCGCCGGACCCTGGCCGCTCTGCGGGCTGATGGCGCCGAGGTGCGGTACTTCCCGGTGGACGTCACCGACGCGCCGTCGGTGCACCGCGCACTCGCCGCAGTCCGGGAGGTGTTCGGGCCCATCACCGGCCTGATCCACGCTGCGGGCGTGGTGCACGACAAGAGCATCGCCGACAAGACCGCGGAGCAGTACGAGGCGGTCCTCGCCACGAAACTGGATGGTCTGCGCGTGCTTCTCGACGCCACCCGGGACGACCCGCTGCGACTGCTCTGCCTGTTCTCCTCGATCGCGGCGTGGGCGGGGAACCCGGGCCAGAGCGACTACGCGATGGCGAACGAGGTCCTCGGCCAGATCGCCGCCGTCGAACGTGCCCGGCGACCGCACTGCCTGGTCCGCTCCATCGGCTGGGGCCCCTGGGACGGCGGCATGGTCACCCCGGACATCGCTACCCGGTTCGGGCAGCAGGGACTGGACCTGATCCCGCTGCGTGCCGGAGCCGGCGCCTTCGCAGCAGAGCTGCAGGCCGGACACGGCTCCGCGCACGTCATCCTGACGGCCGGCGAGCTCCCCGACCCGCCGACGCTGAGGGCCGAGGCGCCAGTTGCCAACGGGACGGAACACCTGAGTGAGCCCAGCGGACTCAGTCTCCGCGCCGGCCTCCAACCGATATCGATGGCAGCGGAGTTGTTCACCGCAGCGGCGCGCGGCTGGCACCCGGACCAGCCGATCGTCGTGCTGGGCGACATCGCCTTCGACACGCCAGGTGCCACAGAGCCGCCGTACGGCGGCGGCAGCCTGCACGTCCAGGGCGTGCCCCGGCGCGATCGGCTGGAACTGCGGCTGCTGGGTGCGGCCTCACGAGTCGAGGCAGTCGCCCGGATCGGCGAGACGCTGAGCGGCGGTGTGTGGCCCGACCATCCGTATCTGCCCCCGTTCGACGGGCGCGAGGACAGCGGACACGTGGTGCGCTGGGATGACGTGCTGCGGATGCCGGCGGACGGCGTGCGGATCGGTGATCTTGGCGCTGTCGCCTTGCTGGAGGTCGGTGGCACTGGAGTGCGGGGAGAAGTGCCGCACCTCGAAGCCGTGGCCGTCGACGCCGTCCTGCAACTCGCGGCCCTGTGGGGTAACCACGTGCTCGGCTTCCCCGTCGCAGCCACGGGCCTGGGGGAGTACCGCAGGCACCGGTTCGGTCCTGCCGGCCGGACCCTGCACTGCCTGGTGCACGGCCGCGACCGGGCCGGGAAGCGTGCTGTCTGCGACATCGCCCTGCTACGCGAGGACCAGACCCTCTATGCCGAACTCCTCGGCGTCGCCCTCACCCCCCACCCATGAAAACCGCGAAGCAGCACTGATGGAGGACGAGCAGCGTGGCATTCGAACCGATCGCGATCGTGGGGCAGGGTTGCGTGCTTCCGAGCGCGCTCGACCCGGCCGCCTTCTGGAGCGGCGTCGAGAACGGCCGGGTGAACCTGAGCGAGGTGGCCCCGGACGAGTGGGGCCTGCCGCAGGACTGGTCCGATCTCGGTGTGGTGGAGTGGTTGCCCAAGGGTTTTCGACCCGTGTCCGGACTCGTCCGAGGGTTCGAGGAGGCCTTTGACCCGTCCGGGTTCTCCATCGACGCCGAGTTTGTGGCCGGCTGGGATCCGGCACTGCGCTGGATCCTGCACGCCGGACGGCAGGCGCTGCGTGAGGCCGAATGGGACGGCCCGCCGGGGCGGGCGGGTCTGGTCATGGGCAACCTCGGCTTCGCCTGGCGCGGTTTGACCGCCTATGCCGAACAGGTGTGGCTGGACCGACTCGGCCTGGACGGCCCGAACGTCTGGTCCGCACCCGCAGGGCGACGACGGCCGCATCCTTCGGACCGCTTCTGCTCGGGGACGCCGATTGTCCGCGCCGCGCAGGCGCTCGGCCTGGGCGCAGGCGGGTTCGGCCTGGAGGCGGCGTGCGCGTCCTCGCTGTACGCGATCAAGATGGCCTGCGACCGGCTGCAGGACGGGTCTGCCGACCTGATGCTCGCCGGTGCGGTCAGCGCGGCCGCCGGACCGCAGATCCACGTCGGATTCGCCTCACTCGGCGCGCTGAGCCTCAGCGGACGGCCCCTCCCCTTCGACCGGCGCGCCGACGGCATGATCCCGGGTGAAGGCGCCGGGCTGGTCGCTCTGATGCGCCACCGGGACGCCGTCCGGGCCGGGCGGACCGTGCTGGGCATCATCCGTGGCATCGGCCTGTCCAACGACGGCAACACCGGCGGCTTCCTCTCCCCTTCCCCGCGCGGCCAGGAAGAGGCGATGCGGGCGGCATACGCGGCAGCGGACCTGGACCCGTCCACGGTGACACTGCTGGAATGCCACGCGACGGGGACCGCGGTGGGCGACGCCATCGAGGTCCGCAGCAGCAGCACCGTCTTCCAGGACGCCGCCGATCTGGCCATCGGCTCGGTCAAGGCCAACGTCGGCCATCTGCTGGCGACAGCGGGAATCGCAGGGCTGCTGAAGATCCTCGGCGCGTTCCGTAACGGGCTGCGCCCCGGCACTCCCGGGGTCGGGTCCCCGATCGAGGCCCTGCGCGATGCACCCTTCCGGCTGCTGCAGCACGCGGAGCCGTGGAACGGCCGGCGGCGCGCGGCGCTGAGCGCGTTCGGCTTCGGCGGCAACAACGCCCACCTCGTCATCGACCCGCCCGACGCCATCGCGACCCCACAAAAACCGACGCGGCCCAGGCGCCGGCAGACCAGACCTGAGCAGCCGCCGCAGATCGCGGTCGTTGCCCTCGGGGTGCGCGCCGGGTCCGGCACCGGAACCGGCGACTTCCGCACCGCCCTGTTCACCGGCCAGGCCCCCGAGGCGGGCCGCCAGGACGTCGAATTGAGCCTGACCGGGCTCCGGTTCCCCCCCAACGACCTGAAGGAAACACTGCCGCAGCAGCTGCTGGTCCTGTCAGCGGCCCGGGAGGCCGTGGCCGGCCTGCGGCTTCCCAGCCGCACCTCGGTACTGATCGGCACGGGCTGCGACCCCGAGGGCGCACGCCTGACCGCCCGCTGGCGGCTGGAGGCCTGGTCCGCCCACCACGGCCGGCCCACCGGCCTCGACGAACCGCTCGGCCCCGGCCTGAGCGGGGCACGCCTGACCGGCATGATGATCAACGGCACGGCCAGCCGCATCAGCATCCAGTTCGACCTGCTCGGCCCCGCCTACGCGGTGCTCGCCGAGGAGGAGTCCGGCCTGATCGCTCTCGACCTCGCCGCCCGGTCGCTGCGCTGCGGCGAGGTCGACGCAGCCGTCGTCGGCGCCGTCGACCTCTCCTCGGAGCCGGTCCACGCGGCAGCCGTACACGCGCTGGGACGCCCCGACCGGCCTGCCGACGCAGCAGTCGTGCTGGTCCTGAAGCGCCTGGACGACGCCCTCAGGGACGACGACCCCGTGCTCGCCCTGCTGCCCGAGTCGGCAAACGAGCCGGCCGATCTCCTCCTGGGAGAGGGTACGGCCTTCGATCCTGCGACGCTCTTCGGCCACAGCCACGCGGCACGCAGCCTGCTCGCCGTGGCCGCGGGCGTACTCGCCGTGCACCACCAGCAGGTGCCCCCCGGCTCGGCCCCCGCACTCACCCCGGTGCGCAGTGTGGAGGTCGCGACGGCCCGATGCGACGGCGGCCTGCGACGCACGCGGTTGCAGGGCGCGGACGTCCGGGGCTGGACACCGGCGGCCGCGCAGGTGACGGTGTTCTCCGGGGTCGACCAGGCCGCCGCGCTGGCAGCCCTGGAAGCTGGCCGCGGCGGTGACAGCGGCCCCGCTCGGCTCGCCGTGGTCGCCGAGTCGGCCGACACGGCGACCCGACGCGCACCAGCGATCCGTGAGTTGCTGCACAGCGGCGCGATCCGCCCCCCAGGTGTCGCGTTCCGCGACACACCGCTGGAGGGGGAGATCGCCTTCGTCTACACCAACGGCTCGGCCGCCTACCCGGGCATGGGCAGGGAGCTGTTGCGCGCCTTCCCCGAGCTCATCGACGCGGTACGAAAGCGGCTGGGCCCCCTCGAACCGCTGGTGGGATGGGCCTACCGCCAGGACGGCCGCCCCGGGGACGCGATGGACCAGATCAGCGGAGCGGCGTTCCTCTCAGTCCTGCACACCCTGATCACCCGTGAAGTCCTCGGCATCCACCCGGCCGCGGCGATCGGCTACTCCTCCGGGGAAGCCGCCGCACTGGCCGCGCTGGGCGCCTGGCCGGACTGCACCGGTCTGTATACCGCCGCCCGCGCCTCCGGCCTGTTCACCGCGGACCTCGGCGGTGCGATGCACACCGTCCGCGCCGCCTGGGCGGACACCGGCGTGCACGGCACCCAGTGGGCCGCCTACCAGGTCACCGCCGACGCCGACCGGGTCCGGGCAGTGCTGGCAGACCTGCCCACCGTCCACCTGATGGCGGTCAACGCACCCGGGCTGTGCGTGCTCGGCGGCGAGAAGAACGCATGCGCCGCCGCCCTCGCCCGTCTGGACGAGCCGAACGCGCTCCTCCTCGACTACGACGTGGCCGCCCACGTCCCCGAGACAGCCGCCGTGCGCGACCGCCTCTACGAACTGCACCTGCTGCCCACACAGCCCGTTGCCGGCGTCCGGTTCTACAGCGGGGCCACCGGCCGGCCCTACCGCTTGTCAGCCGAGCGGGCCGCGCAGGCCACCGCTGATCAGTGTGTCGGCACGATCGACTTCACCGCCTCCATCGAGCATGCCTACCGCGACGGCGTCCGCATCTTCATCGAACACGGTCCCGGCAGCCTCTGCACAGGCTGGATCAGCCGCATTCTGGGGACGCGCCCCCACCTCGCCGTCGCCCTCGACCCACTGCGAGGCCACGGCCTCGACGGCCTGCTCGCCTCACTCGCCGAACTGGCCGCCGCCGGCGTGCCCGTGACCTGGCCCGAGCGGCCAGACCGAGCCGAGGAAACCGGCCCCGTCCTCCGCTTTCCCGCCCACCTTCCGATGCCGCGGCAAGCTGGTCCGGCGACTCCTTCGGAGCAGATGGCCGTCCACCCGGACACCCTGCCGGCCGTCGTCCCGTCCCGGACGCCTCTGCAGGAGGCGGCGTCCCCCAGCCCCGTTGCTCCCGCACCAGCACCGACGCCGGCCCGCTTCGTACAGGCGTTGCTGGCCGAGCAACTCGCACAGGTCTCCGCCGTCCACCTCCGCCATCTGGCGGTGAGCCAGGAAGCACAGCTGCGGTTCCTGGCGCAGCAGGCCCGGATCGCCGCCGCACTGCCCCCTGCATCACGCGCCAACGACCCGGCCAGGCCACATCACCGGATCGCCCCTTCGCCTGGCCCGGTGCCGCTGTCCGCCGGATCGCACGCGCGGCCAGGACCGAAGTTCAGCCGGCAGGACCTCGAATACCTTGCCGAGGGGAACGTCTCCCGGCTGTTCGGGCCGATGTTCGCCGTCCAGGACCACGACGAGCGGCAGACTCGTATGCCGCGGCCACCGCTGCTGCTGGCGGACCGGGTCACCGGGATCGATGCCGTCCCCGGCTCCCTGGCCACAGGGACGATATGGACCGAGACGGACCTCACGCCGGGGGCCTGGTACCTCGATCACACCGGGCGCATGCCGCCCGGCCTGGTCATCGAGGCCGGACAGGCCGACCTGCTGCTGATCAGCTGGCTCGGCGCGGACCTGGACAACCGCGGCCGCCGTGTCTACCGGCTGCTGGGCGCCGAAGCGGTGTACCACGCACCACCGCCGCCCACCGGCACACTGCTCGACTACGAAATCCGGATCACCGACCACGTGATCAACGGCAGCCAGCGGCTGTTCACCTTCGAGTTCGACTGCCGCGCCGACGGCCAGCCGATGCTGA
Organism: Streptomyces sp. NPDC005574; assembly: GCF_040605435.1. NCBI lineage: Bacteria > Bacillati > Actinomycetota > Actinomycetes > Kitasatosporales > Streptomycetaceae > Streptomyces > Streptomyces sp. NPDC005574. The sequence continues at coordinate 15,313 of NZ_JBEXCW010000087.1, read as the reverse complement.
CGATCCGCAACGGACAGGCGGGCTACTTCACCGACGAGGAACTGGCGGACACCAGCGGAGTCCTGTGGGATCCCCAGTCCGCACCGGCCGGCCCCGGACAGGTCGACCCGCCCCCCGTCCGCGGCACCCGACAGCGGTTCTCCGAGCCGGAAGTCGAAGCATTCAGCCAGGGCCATCCTGTCGCCTGCTTCGGCGAGCAGTGGCGGGCAGCCGAAGCACACGTCCGAACCCCGCGCATCCCACCGGGCCGCATGCGGCTCCTCGACGAGGTCATCTGCTTCGACAGCAACGGCGGCCCCTGGCAACGCGGCTACTTGCAGGCCCGCACGGCGCTCCGCCCCGACGACTGGTTCTTCGACGGCCACTTCCACAACGACCCGTGCATGCCGGGCACCCTCATGCTGGACGGCTGCCTGCAGGCGATGTCGTTCTACCTCGCCGCCGCCGGCTGCACCCTCACCCGCGACGCATGGCGCTTCGAACCCGTCCCCGAGCAGACCTACCGGATCCTGTGCCGCGGCCAGGTGACCCCGCAGAGCAAGGAACTGATCTACGAGGTGTTCGTGAAGGAGTTCCGTGCGGGCCCCCACCCCACCCTCATAGCGGACGTCCTGCTCACCGCCGACGGGGTCAAGGCCGTCTACGTCGCCGGGCTGGCTGTCCGGCTCGTCCCGGACTGGCCGCTGCAGGGCCCGCTCGTGACCGACTCCCGGCCCGCCGCGCAGATCGGCGGGATCCACCTCGACCACAACGCACTGCTCGCCCACGCCCAGGGACCGCAGACCCAAGCGCTCGGCCGCATCGGCGAAGGCTTCGACGGCACCCGGCGCGCACCTCGACTCCCTGGCCCGCCCTACCACTTCGTGACCAGGATCCGTGACGTCTCCGGCGCATACGGCGGCCTGGAAACCGGAAGCACCGTCCACGCCGAGTACGACATCCCCACTGACGCCTGGTACTTCGTCCAGAACCCCGACGGCGTCATGCCCGTCTCGGCGCTGCTGGAAACCGCACTGCAACCGTGCGGCTGGCTCAGCTCCTACGGAGGCGTCATGCTCCGCAGCGAGACCGAGATGCTCTTCCGCAATCTCGACGGCGACCTGTCCCTGCACACCGAAGTGACCCCGGCAGACCGACGGATCACCACCCGCGCCGAGCTCACGGAGATCTCGGAAGTCAGCGGAATGATCATCCAGTCGTTCGCGGTGACCGCCCAGGTCGACGACCGCCCACTGCTGGACGGCACGGCCGTCTTCGGATCCTTCACCACGGCCGCGATCGCCAACCAGGTCGGCTTCCCCCCGACCGAAGCCGACCGCCGCCGGCTGGTCGAGCCGTCCGACGGCCGGGTCCGCCTGACACCCGGCGGCGGGCTGCCGGGCCCGATGCTGCTGATGCTGGACGAGATCACCGGCCACCGGCCCACCCACGACCGGGGATTCGCACACGTGAGGGCACTCAAGCGGGTGCAGCCAGGTGAATGGTTCTTCAAAGCTCACTTCTTCCAGGACCCGGTGATGCCCGGCTCCCTTGGCATCGAGGCCATCGTCCAGGCTCTGCAGTGGTATCTCGGGTCGCCCGGCTACGAACTGATCTCCCCGCTTGCCTGGAAGTTCCGCGGGCAGGTCCTGCCCACCGACAAGGAGGTCATCGTTGAGGCCCGGATCCTGGAGGGCTCCGACGAGCGGACCGTCTGGGCTGAGTGCTGGCTGTGGGTGGATGACCGCCGCATCTACCACATCCCCCGCCTGGGCCTGCGCGCCCGCTCCTAGACGGGTAAGTCCGAAGTCGCCCAGTCATCCTCGCGATGGCCGCATCGATCTGGCACAACCGCAACACCGGCGCGCACCGGTCACCCGATCCCTGATCGCGTACGACCACTGATCGCATCGGACTTACTCGTCTGGGAGAAGTCGTGGAACACCACCTCGTCACCGGCGCCACCGGCCTCCTCGGCAGCGCCATCGTCCTCGAACTGCTGGAGCGCACCAACGGGAAGGTCACCTGCCTGGTCCGCCCACGGCCCGGCCTGGACGCCGACACCCGGCTCAAGTCGGAGCTCCAGCGTGCCGCAACGGTCTACGGCCGTCCTGACCTTGCACCCGAGATCGAAGGGCGTTGCCACGGTCTCATCGGCGACATCACCGAGCCGAGTTGCGGCGCAGGGCTCACCGGCAACGCAGACCACTTCTGGCACGTCGCCGCCTCCATGGCCTACGAGTACGAGCGAAAGGAGGACATCGTCGCCCGCAACATCGACGGAACCCGGAACGCGCTGGCCCTCGGCCGGGCCGCGCGCTGCGCGACGTTCAACTTCATCAGCAGCGCACTGGTCGCGGGACGGCGCAACGGCTGGATCGCCGCCGACCCGGCCGACCCGTCGGCTGCCGTGAACAACTGGTACGAGTACAGCAAGGTCGCCAGCGAGTGTGAGGTTCGCGCACAGTCCTTCGACAGCATCCGGATCTTCCGCCCGAGCCTGATCATCGGGCACAGCCGCACCCTCGCCGCGACGACCATCAGCGGCCTGTACAACCTCGCTCTGGGCCTCGCACTCGCGGTACGGGAACTGCGCGGCCGCGGCGGTGAACCCCCGTGGCCGCTGCGGATCAACGGTCTGCCCGATGGGAGCACCAACTACATCCCCGTCGACGCAGCTGCCCGGGCCGCCGTCCAGATCACGCTCGCCGACACGGGAACCGGCGTCTATCACCTGACGAACGCCCACTCCACGCCGTTGCGGGACACTTTCAGGGCGCTCAGCAGGATCCTGGAGATCCCGGAGGCGGTCATCCAGGACGGCGCGGAAGGGTTCACCGACGCGGACCACTTCGTGAACGACAAGGTCGGTGTCTACCGCCCATATCTGCGCTGTGCCAAGGAGTTTGATCAGACAAACGTGGCGCAACTGATCGGGCCCGTCGATCTGCCCATCGACACCACCGCGCTGGCCACGCATCTCGCCTGGTACTTGCACGGCCCGGGTGGCGACATCCTTGCCTCACTCGGATCTCAACCGGCAACGGGCCTTGGCCGCCGAGTAGCCGAGTAGCCGAGGGGATTCTCACCCCTCGGCCCTCACAGATCCGTACGTGACGGTGGGTGCGGCTCTTGTCGTTCTGATCACCAGACCTGAGGGGCATGGGTGGTCCAGGCCCAGTGGGTGAAGAACCGGGGTCGTCGTGCGGCGGCCTGGTTCCACGCCGCTATCGCTGAAGTACCTTTACGCAAAGGGCAAGTTGATGCACGACGGCTATGACGGCGCGGCCAGGCGGGTCTCGGTCGCGCGCTCGTGGATGACAACGGAACCGACCCTGCCCAAGTGTTCGCTCATTTCCAGCGCACGATCACGGACGGAGTGCAGGAGGTGGGGCCTTCCCCCGTGAAGGTGGGCACGCGGCTTTTGATCACGCGGCGAGCGTGAGCTTAGCGGTGTGGTGTCGGTGTTCGTATTCGTTGGGGCTGAGGTGGTCGTTGGCGGAGTGCCGGCGGCGGGTGTTGTAACGGGCCAGCCAGGCGAAGACGGTCCTGCGGCAGGTGCCGGCGTCACCGTAGTCACCGGCGCCCTGGAGGGTCTCGCGTTTAAGGGAGGCGTGGAAGCTTTCGCAGGCCGCGTTGTCCGCGCTGGTCCCGACCGCGCCCATCGACCGGGTCACCCCGAACTGGTCACAGAGACCGGCGAAGGCCCGGGAGCCGTACTGAGCCCCGTGGTCGGAGTGGAACACGGCGCCGTCCAGACCGCCGCGGGTCGAGGCCGCCATCCGCAGTGCGTCGGCGACCAGACTGGTGCGCATGTGGTCGCCGATGGACCAGCCGACGACCTTGCGGCTGAAGCAGTCCAGCACGGTCGCGAGATAGAGGAACTTGCCGCCTGCGAGCGGGAGATACGTGATGTCGCCCATGTATTTGAGCCCCGGCTCGGCGGCGTTGAAGTCCCGCTGGAACAGGTCCGGGACCGGCGAGGTGGCCGGGTCCGGGACGGTGGTGCGCAGGCGGATGCCGGTGATGGAGAACGTCCGCATGATCCGGGCGATGCGCTTTTCGTTGACCCGCCGTCCTTTCTCGCGAAGCTCGGCCGTTATGCGCGGGGAGCCGTAGGCGCCGCCGGATTCGCCGTGGACCGCGCGGATCTCCTCGGCCAGGATCCGGTCCTGGTGCTGCCGGGCGGCCCTCGCCTCGGCGCCGGCGAGCCACTTGTAGTAGCTGGACCGGTTCACGTCCAGGACCTGGCAGAGCCGCTTCACCTCGTAGGTGTCCCGGTGGTCGTCAACGAACTGGAAGCGGCTGATCACCAGTTCGTCTCTCCGGCGAAATACTTGGCCGCCTTGCGGAGGATGTCCCGCTCGGTGGCGAGCTTGCGCTCACTTGCCTCAAGCTCGGCCACCCGGGCCTCCAACTGCCGCACCCGCTCGTCCGGATCAGTGGACGGCACCGCCTCCCGGGGCCGGGTGTCCGGCTTCGCAGGCGCAGCGGTGACGCCACGGCGTTCGCGGTCCCGCAGCACCCACTCCCGCAGGGTCGCCCGGTTGATGCCCAGGTCAGCGGCAATGCTCTTGTAGATCGCCCCGGGTGTGGACTCGTACAGGGCCACAGCATCGGCCTTGAACTCGTCCGAATAGTCCTTCATCGCCATCGGCGGTCTTCTCGCTTCCTCCGGATCAAGCAGATCCAGTATCAGCGTGTCCACCACTCAGGGGGAGGCCCCCCTCGCTCGTTGCGGCTCGCGGACCCTCACCTGATCGGTGGCCACCTCGAAGAAGCTCACTCCCAGGGATCAACCTCACTTCAAATGATCACCCCCTCCTCTTCCCCTTCCCCTTCTCCGTCCTCGCCGGGTGGTCTTTGCCGCGAGAGGGCTGATACTGCGATGGTGGACCACCCGCCGACGACGCCGACGAGGCAAACCCCGACTGTACGTACCGCGACCCAGTAGGATTGGCCGGATTCATCGGATAATTACCCCCGCCAGAGAAATCACCGACCCAAGTTCCCTGAGAAGATTCAGGAAACTCACTGCCCTGCGCCAGATGCATACTCGCCGGATTCTCCAGCGATGGGACCGCGGGTTCGGTCGGATACGAAGACGGATACAGCGACGAATAACCCGCCACTTGCGCCGGATTCATCGAATAATTAACCCCGCCAGAGAAATCACCGACCCAAGGCCCCTGAGAAGATTCAGGAAACTCACTGCCCTGCGCCAGATGCATACTCGCCGGATTCTCCAGCGACGGGACCGCGGGTCCGGTCGGATACGAAGACGGATACAGCGACGAATAACCCGCCACTTGCGCCGGATTCATCGAATAATTAACCCCGCCAGAGAAAGCGCTGCCCGAGGCTTCCTGAGTGTGAGGAAATTCATCAACCTGACTGCTGGCCGCCTGCGCCAGAAGATTCCCCTGATCCAGAAGCGATTGCGTCAAATCGTCCGGCAAATGGCCCAGTTCGTTGCTGATAATTTTAAACTTGCCACTATCGTCTTTCTGTGTGTGCAGCCCTGCCTCCGTCAAGGCCAGGGCCTCCCGAGGTCCCGCCTTAACTACACCTTTGGGGCCAGGGATAGCCAATCCATTTATTCGCTTCCGCGTTTTTCTTTCGGGCTCAGGCGTCTCTTTCGTCGGCCAATGCGGCATGACGCCCCAGGCCACCTTGGCTTCGCCTCCTTTGAGGCCGTAGAGTTCATACACACCGTCGGCCCATTCTCGATCTCTAATATCAGCTTTGATGTCCGCTTCCGAGCGTACGTTTTTCTTGTTAATTTTCCATTGGCCCTCACCAGTTTCCTCCATGGGGATCCCTGCCCTCTTCAAGGCGTCCGCCTCCAGTGGCCCCGTAAAAGTTTCACTATTTGGTGCATGGAGTTTGGCTAGCCGGTTCTGCACGGTTTTTGTCAATGGATCCGCGTCTTTCGACGGCTGGGAATTCGGCAGGACTCCTGGGGGCATACGGGCTTCGAAGTAAGTAGAGATGTTCGCGGCTCGTTGCGCATCTGTCGGCTTTTTTTTCGGCATGGAGTCCTCCATAGCAAGGGGTAAATCTGATCTCACAACGCACCGGACGGCCCTATGGTTCAACCTCGATTGTTCAGCAGCCTGACCTCGGTGGTCGGCTCGGCTGGTCGCCCGGTTTGTCCTCGGCCGTTCGAGGGCGGGTCGTCGCGTGACGCCGCGGGGTGCGCCGGGTTCCACAGGCCCGGTGGACTGCTGTCTGCTCCTTCCTGGTTCTCCTCGGGATGATGGCCGGCCGTCAGGTGAGGGCCGGAAGCTCGGCGGCGCGCTGCCAGGCGGTGGTGAAAGCCACAGCCCAGGGCCAGGTGCAAGGTGCGACGCCTGGCGTGGGCGGTGAGCCGGGCAGGGAGGTGGTAGAGCTTCCTGCGGATCGTTTCCGGTTCTGCCGCAGCCAGTTCGGGCTCGTCGTGCAGGAGTAGGAGTCTGGTCCAGGCGTCCAGGTCGGCGGCGATGGTGGCGGCCAGCACCCAGGCCGCGTTGATCTGCTTAGGACTTCGAGGGCAGCAGCCCGAGTTCGATCCGCTTGATCGCCTTCACCCGGTCCTCCACCTCAGCGTGGTCACGGTACAAAGCGTCGAGGAACCAGGCCTGGCCGGAGCCGGGGACAGCGGAAAGTCCCTGGTGGGCGAGGATGTTGCTGGCCACGACACGATCTGGTAGCGCCAGCCGGTCTTCTTCTCGAAGGCGGTCAACTTCTTCGCGTCGCGGCGCGAGGGCTTGGACCCGGCGCACGATCAGCCGCAGCCCGGTCGGCCAGCCCGCGAGGTCGCGCAGGTCGGTGATCTCGGCGACCTGGTAGGTGACGGTCCCGCCGTCCTCCCCCTTGATCTCGTGGAGTCCGCCGTCCTGCCGCAGTGCCGCCTCTCGGGCAGCAGGGTGATGGCCTGCTCGTCGGCGGTGTTGATGGCCCAGCCGGTCACGAAGCGTACCCGGCGCCAGCTGGTAGTCAGGGTCTGGAGGTGGTCGAGCAGGCCGTGGCTGAAGGCCGCGCCGTCGATCCGAACCAGCAGCTTGGACCAGGGCGGGAGCGGGAGCCCGCGCAGCGCGGCGGCCAGCACTGTCTTGTAGTCGGCGATGTCGTTGGGCGGCGCGTTGCCCGGCCGCAGCAGCATCGCGACGCATTCGCGACGGTTGGCGATCCATGCCGCCAGCGGCATGTGCCCGAAAGATCCCTTGTAGGTGCCCGCCGCGCCCTCCTTCTTGCTGGTGCAGGGCATGATGGTGGCGTCCAGGTCCAGCACGTACCAGCCGGTCAGTGTGCGTCCGGCGACCGATAGGGCCGACGGCAGGAATCTGGTCGGGCAGGCGGGCATCGTGCTGCTGCGGAAGGTCGCCGACCGGCTCGGTCTGGCCCGCACGCTGGCCGCTGCGCTCCCCGTGGGCAGCGGACCGCGATGGCGGGACCACGGCCTGGCGCTGGTCCAGCTGGCCTGCGCGATCGCACTGGGAGCCACGAACATCCTGGAAGCCGAGCAACTGCAGCACCACTGGCGGCCGTTGTTCCCCCAGTCCGGTCTCCGACAGCACTCTGTGCCGCACGCTGGAGGAGATGGACGGACCATTCATCGTGCGCATCGAGCGGGTCCGGGCCGCGATCCGCCGCGCGGTGTGGACCTGGCTGGCCCTGCGGCCGGGCGGCTTCCCCCTGTTTTCGATCACTCAGTGTGCCCTCAAGATCTTCGCGATGCGTTCCGGGGATGCCTGGCGGCTGGGCAGGTCGGTGATGACGTAGACGGTCTCGCGGCTCTGCTTGCCGGTCTTGGTGTCGGTGCGGTGGCGTACGACCTTGGCGACCTGGGCGGCGTGGGGGAAGTCGACGCCGAGGTCGGTGACGGTCAGGGCCTGCACGACCTGGGTCTCCTTGCGGCCGGCGCAGCCGTCTGCTGCCGGCGCGGGTGGTGGTCTACTTCATCCTCGCGAAGTGCCTGTTCTTCGGGCAGGGATACGAAGTGGTCGCCCGGCTGCTGGGCGAAGGGCTGGGCGAGGGACGGCGGTCATGGCAGGTGCCGACGACCGCCGCGATCGGCCGGGCACGTCGGCGTCTTGGCGTGGAGCCTTTGAAGGCGTTGTTCGCCCCGGGCCTGCCAGCCGGTGGCTGTGCCCGAGACGGTCGACGCCTGGTACCGGCACTGGCGTGTGGTCGCGGTGGACGGCACGACCCTGGACGTGGCGGACACCGCGGCCAACGAGGAATTCTTCGGCCGCCATGTCTCACAGCGCGGAGCGGGCGCGCTCCCGCAGGCACGGCTGGTCGCGCTGGCGGAATGCGGCACCCATGCGGTGTTCGGGGCTGTCATCGGTCCGCAGTCGGCGGGCGAGCAGAAACTCTCCCGGAGTTGTTCCCCCAGCTTCAGGAAGGGATGCTGCTGCTGGCCGACCGGGGCTTTTACGGGTTCGAGTTGTGGCAGGCCGCGCGGGACAGCGGCGCGGACCTGCTGTGGCGGGTGCGCAAGAGCGCGGTTCTGCCCGTCGTCCAGGACTTGGGCGACGGCTCCTACCTCAGCACGGTCCATGCCGAGAGAGACCGCAAGAGCCGCCGCATCCCGGTGGTGGTCCGGGTGATCGAGTACACCCTTGCCCGCAGCGGCGACGCCACCGTCTACCGCCTGCTCACCACCCTGCTCGATCCGGACGAAGCACCGGCGCAGGAGCTGGCCGCGCTATACGCCCAGCGGTGGGAGATCGAGACCACGCTGGACGAGATCAAGACCCACCAGCGCGGCCCGAAGCTCATCCTGCGCTCGAAGTATCCGTGGGGCGTGGAGCAGGAGATCTACGGCTTCCTGCTGGTGCACCACGCCATCCGGCAGTTGATGCATCAGAGCGCCCTGCACGAGGACCTGGACCCCGACCGCCTGTCCTTCACCCGGTCTCTGCGGATCGTGTGCCGCCAGGTCCCGGCCCAGGCGGCGTTTCCCCCCCGTTACCGTTTTCGTGGCTCCGCAATGGGGCCTCCGGCCTTCGGGTCCGGCATGACTTCCCCCTCCTGTTGTTGATGATCCGGGGGGTGGTGTCACCGGGCCCGGAGGCATCGACGGACCGCTGATGAGGGGCTTGAGTACCGGCTTCACCCGAGCTGGAAGAGCTCTCCGTAACGTGGGTGTGGCAGCTCGGTGCCGAGGCAAGGCCGGACGAAAGCGTGATGGAGGGGCCTGCACGTGATCGACACCGGCGACATCGACGTCTTCCTCGGCCTGGACGTCGGCAAAGGCGAACACCACGCCACCGCCGTCACACCAGCGGGCAAGAAGGCGTTCGACAAGCGGTTACCCAACACCGAACCCAGGCTCCGCAACCTCTTCGCGAAGCTCCAGGCCAAGCACGGAACGGTGCTGGTCGTGGTCGACCAGCCGGCCTCGATCGGGGCCCTGCCCTTGGCCGTCGCCCGCAACATGGGCTGCCCGGTCGCCTACCTGCCCGGGCTGACGATGCGGCGGATCGCCGACCTCTACCCGGGCGAGGCGAAGACGGATGCGAAGGACGCGTTCATCATCGCGGACGCGGCCCGCGCGATGCCGCACACGCTGCGGGCGATCGACGGCGAGGACGAGACGATCGCCGAGCTGGAGATGATCGTCGGGTTCGACGACGACCTGGCCGGCGAGGCGACCCGGGTCGCGAACCGGCTGCACGGCCTGCTGACCCAGATCCATCCGTCGCTGGAACGGGTGCTGGGGCCGCGGTTGCAGCACCCGGCCGTCCTGACCCTGCTGGAACGGGTCGGGTCACCGGCCCAGATCCGCAAGGCCGGACGGCGCCGTCTGGTCACCCTGTTACGGCCGCAGGCCCCGAGGATGGCCGAGCGGCTGGTCGAAGACATCTTCGCGGCCTTGGACGAGCAGACGGTGGTGGTGCCCGGCACCGAGGCGGCCGCGCTGATCGTCCCAAGCCTGGCCGGATCCCTGGCCGCCGTCCTTGACCAGCGCAAACTGCTGGCCGGGCGGATCGAGGAACTGCTGGAAGCGCACCCTCTTTCGAAGGTCCTGATCTCGATGCCGGGAGTCGGAGTCAGGACCGGAGCCCGCATCCTGATCGAGGTCGGCGACGGCAGCACCTTCCCGACCGCCGGCCACCTCGCCGCTTACGCCGGGCTCGCCCCCGCGACCCGGAGCTCGGGCTCCTCGATCCGCGGCGAACAGCCGTCCCGGAGAGGAAACAAGCAGCTCAAAAGGGCCTTCTTCCTCTCCGCGTTCGCCGCCCTGGGCGACCCGGCATCGCGGGCCTACTACGACAAGAAAATCGCCCAGGGCAAGCACCACACCCAGGCCCTGCTCTGCCTCGCCAGACGCCGGGCCGACGTCCTCTTCGCGATGCTCCGCGACGGAACCTTCTACGAACCGCGGCCGACGGCCTCGGTCACATGACCAGCGGTTCAGCCAGGAGGACGACCCGGTCGGCCTCGACATCGAAGCCGAGCACCGGATGGTCATAGTCGCCCTCCGGATCCATCAGGACCGGCTTGCCCAAGCATCGCCCGATCTCCCGCAGGAAGCCGCAGAACACATCGAGTCGTTCCTGCCCCTGCAACTCCCGCAGATCAACGTCGAAGTCGATGACCTCGTCTTCAAGGAAACGGAAGATCGCCAGCACCTCGGCAGCCGGCCAGACCCGCAGGTTCAGGCACTCAGCGTCCGCCGGACGGGCGAGCACGGTCTCCGCCCGGGGCACAGGCAGCACTGCCTCGCCTTCGGAGTACTGGCACTTCCAGCTCCTCGCCTCGACGAGATCGAGGACCGCCTGCCAGTCCTCGACCGAGGCATCGGGGACGCGCAAATCCGGCAACGACCCCATCAGGTCCGGGTCGAAGAAGCACCTCACGTCATCCCACAGAAGATCAGCCACACCGCCATGCTGCCCGTCTCACCGACTCAACGCAGCCCCGTTTCCCTTGACCAAAAAGATAGGGGCACCCCCCCGGCCGACTCGCCCGGGCATTGGCCCGCACCCTGGCTGAGATCGCCGAACGCCTGTTGTCTGCACGCCGCCACCGGACCTGCCCCCGAGTGATCAAACGCAAGATGTCCAACTGGCCACTCAAACGTGCCGAGCACGGCAACCGGACACCACCCGCACCGGACACCGTCGCCATCACTCGGCAGGACAGAACTTAAGCCACCAGCATTGTCCCTAAATCTCGTTCGTGTGCCGCTCAGAATACTGGAGTAGGTGCGTTGTCAATGGTGCCCCCCTCGCCGCTGGCGCTTCGCCATTCTTGGTACGAGTAGTTGAGGCGATAGCCACAGTGGGCATCTAGACACGGTGCGGAAGAGTGGAAACGAGCGGCGGCCGACCAGAGTTGAGCGGACAGGCTGTGGTCTCCGGCGATACGGGCAACGATGGCGCGTACTTCAATCCACTGGGCAGCCTCGCAAGACTTGGCTCCATGGACGCGGATGGACTGATTCTCCAATCTCCGTATTTCGGCCTCTACTTCAGCGAACCGTCCAGCGTGCGCATGGCGCCACAAAGATGCGTATATGTCACCCCTAGCTGGGATATCGTTGACGACCGAGAGGGCATGCTGCGGAGACATGGTTGTGACCCATCCATCTCCCAGATTTTCTGTTACCGGATCCGCGCGTCGCACATCTGCCACCACAACCACAACAACGCCCAACATGATCATGAATAGTCCCGGCCATGTACTCCCGTCGGGCGTCTGGCCAAGCCACAACCAGGCGACAATCGCTGCCACAGGTGCCTCCAGCAGCAGCATCACGCTCACCGCTGTGGCTGGCGCCCGGCCGAGGGCGAAATTCAGCGAAAAAAGGCCGAGCAGCTGAGGAAGGATTAGCAGGCCCAGCAAGGCGATCAAGGTGTTACCAGTGAGCGCGAACATGGGGGTTCCGGAAACAAGGCAGAGGATCAGCAACTCCACCGTGCATATGAAAGAACACAATACCGAGTACACCGACGTGCTGACATCGGGACGGGCCTGTTCACTGAGGGCGGTATAGCCGGCAAGCGCGACTGCGCCTGCGAGAGCGAGTAGGTCTCCGAGGACCGCCTTGCTCCCGGCTCCTAGGTCCATACCACTAGCGATCACCGCGCCCGCAACTGAGATGGCGAGGCCCGCCCGCGTCGCACGCGGTAGCCTACCGCCCAGCATGGTCGCGATGAGCGCCTGCCAGACAGGTTGTGTAGCCACTAGGGCAGTCGCCATAGCCACACTGGTCATCCGTGTACTGGACATGAATGTGGCGAAATGAGTAGCCAGCGCCGTGCCGGCGAGAGACCCTAGCAAGACAGCGCGGCGCTGCTCCCTGCGTACCAGAAATCGCTCTCCACGGAAAACCTTGATGAACTCGCGTCGACGGATCAGCAAAACAACGGGACCTAGTGTAATGAGCCCCAATGCGTTACGGCCCAGCGCAAGCACGAACACCGAGCCACTGGCATACGCCGTCAATGGCGCAGTTGCAGAAAATGCCGCGACTGTTACCAATACGGCGACAATAGACACGGCATCAAGCTTGGTGCGCATAGTGCAGAGCTACCTTCGTGGCGATCTTCGGAATGAGGGATTCGTCGACCAAATTGCAGATTTCATTGCCAATGCAGGCGCGGTTCTTTAGTGGCGGAGGTGCATAAATCCATACACCTCATCGTGAGATGCTGCCGTCCGAACAATGTGACGGCCATCGTGGTACACCGCAGTCTCGTGGCGGCCGGTTCAACCCAGTCTCACGAGATGGGGATCGATCATATTAAAGCTGGCTTGGAACTGCCAGAGCTGCTAAGTCTCTTTCATTCTGTTTTGGTGCAGATCAGGGTGGCGTGGACGGTGCGCGCGACGTGGCGCGGTCGCGAGCCATTCGCGTCGCCTGCCGCGGGAACTATCCATGCGTGAAGGGGAATGACAGTCTGTTCACATCTGAAATTCCCTCAGTTTGTACTGAACCGGCTGCCCCTATCAATCGAATAGCGGAGGACGTTCGGTCACGCGAAGTTGGCGCCAGCCCAAGCTGTACGGTCTAGCGCCCAGCGATGTTGACCTTTCATATGCTGCTGCGTTGACGGCAGGTGGGGCACCACGACGTCACGAGGTTGCTGAGAAAATTTTGGCGCATCCCCCCACCCGTGAGGCATGTGATGCGCCATTTATTGCCCTCCGATACAGAGCACAGTGCCTACGCGTCCCCTGTCGTCCCGACGGCCGGCACTGAGCCTCTTGATCCTGTGTTTGTGCAGAGCGAACGGGCGTGGACGGCACGCGCAATGCCGCTCAGACGGTTGGCCCGCTACTCGGCCCCGGTCCGGCCGTCCCAGCTGCCGGCGTACATGTGCGTGTGGTTCCGGCAAGATTTTCATAGGCGGAGATCATCTTGACGTGGTGTGAGGTGCTCCATATAGCGGGCAGCTTTACGAGTTGGTGCGTGGTAGTGGGTGAGGTGTCGTGCCTGGTCGGTGGCGTGATCCTGGTGTGGCGATCATGGTCAATCGGGCGGTGCTGGCACATCGGCTGTTCACGGGGTCTCGAAGCGTCATTTCGCGCGTCTGGTCGAGGAGTTGGCAGTGCCGTGGCAGGCCGGTCTCGAGGCCGGCGTCATGCTGCGCGAGGTGGGGCCAGGAAGCGGGCTGAGGGTGGCGGCACCCGTCACCAGCTGGTGTTCGTCGACCGGTTGGTGGCCACGCTGATCCATCTGCGGCACGACCTGCCGCACGCGGTGCTGGGACTGCTGTTCGGCGTGGACCGCTCCACCATCACCCGCGCGATCGCAGAGGTACGCACGCTTCTGGCCGAGCGGGGGTGGGTTCCCGACCACCCCGGCCTGCGGCTGCGGACGCTGACGGACGTGTTCGCCTACGCCCAGGCCGAGGGCATAGAAGTGCGCTTGGATGCCACCGAGATCCACGTCCGTCGTCCGCCGGCCGGACGTGGCGGACGGCGCGCGGTTTGAGGTTCCCGACTTGTATTGGTCGTAGCGGAGCGCGGTCGGGTTGGCCGCTCGTAGCGTTTCCGTAGGACGCTGGGTCGGATGGCTCGTGAGGTTCCTGCCGCCCGTTGAGGCTGGCCCGCTCGGGGTGTGCCGCCGGCCCGGTGTCCGGCCACGGTCTGACTCAACAGAGGCATGTCCCGGGCGCGGTTCCGGAAGTCGGCGTGTGGCCGTGGACGTCCTAACATCCGGCCGTGAGGAACGAACTACCGTGAGACTGCTCGGTGTTGACCCGCACAAGTCCACTCACACTGCCACCGCCGTCGACCCTGCCTCGAATCAGCAGGCCGGTTCGCTGAGGATCGAGGCGAACCTGGCGGACTACCGACGGCTCCTGGCCTGGGGCCGCCGCTGGCCGCAGCGCAAGTGGGTGGTCGAGAACGCCAACGGACTCGGCCGCCACCTGGCCCAGTGGCTCGTCGCCCGCGGCGAGACCGTCGTCGACGTTCCGGCCTCGGCGACCAGCCGCGTCCGTCAACTCACCCGCGGCGGCGGCCGCAAGACCGACCGGATCGACGCCGCCACCGCGGCCACGGCTCACATCCACGGAGACGGGCGCGAGGTGAACGCGGACGACCACACCACGGCCCTGGCCCTGCTCGACGAACGACGCCTCAACCTCGCCCAGGCCCGGGTCCGCACCGTCAACCAGCTGCACGCCGTGCTGCGTGACCTGCTGCCCGGCGGGGCTCCGCCTCAGCTGTCGGCGGACCAGGCCGCCGCGCTGCTGCGCACGGTTCGCCCTGCCGGCAACGTCGAAAAGATCCGCAAGGATCTTGCCCGCGACCTGGTCACGGAGATCCGGGCGCTGGACAAGCGGCTCGCGGAGAACGCCGTACGCATGGAGGAACTCGTCGTCTCCTCGGGCAGCACGCTGATGAACACGCCCGGCGTCGGGCCGGTGCTGGCGGCACGGCTCGTCGGCCGCGTCGGACGCGCCAGCCGGTTCGCCACTGCGGCGGCGTTCGCGAACTACACCGGGGTCGCCCCGGTCGAGATCGCCAGTGCGGACAAGGCCCGCCACCGGCTCTCACGCTCCGGCGACCGCCAGCTCAACTCCGTCCTCCACACCATCGCCGTCACCCAGATCCGTATGCCGAGCGCCCCAGGAAACGCCTACTACCAGCGGAAACTCTCCGAAGGAAAGACACCCCGGGAAGCCAAGCGCTGCCTGAAACGCCGTCTTGCGGACCATGTGTGGCGTGTCATGATCGGCGACGAACGCAGGTCCAAGCACCGGCTGCCTCAAGCGACTTGACAAGACACAGAGGCACCCCGAGATGCGGGGAGAGGTGACAGCGGGTCAGATGGAAATCATCGGATACCTCCGAGGAAACCCCGGCCTTCAGGCCGGGGTTTCCTCGG
>NZ_JBEXCW010000086.1:0-30116 GCF_040605435.1 Streptomyces sp. NPDC005574 | reverse complement strand
CACCGCCCAAAACACTTTTTCCCTCCCCCACGCTCTTCCGATGTGCCGTGTCCCCCTCGCAGGGGGACACGGCCCTTGGTCGTGAGCGGCGGTGCGACCGGTCCGGTCGCGGATGCGCCGGCGTGCGGCCCGTTGGCTACCGCGGGTCGGTTCGGTACCGCGGGTCAGTACCGCGGGCGGTTGAACCAGGCCGCGCCGTTGGAATTGCCCACGAACACGGCGATCAGGATGGCGAGCACCGTGTGGATCAGGCCCACCACGATGAACGGGTAGATGCCGAGGATCGCGGTGACGATGCCGAAGACCAGGGTGGTGATACGGACGCCGTTGCCACCGGAGTTGAACTTCACCGCCAGCACGATCGCGAACACCGCCCAGGCGAGGGCGAACACGGTGAGCGCCCAGATCGCGCCGGAGGAGTAGTCGGCGAGCTGCTGGAAGGAGGCGTTGTCCCGCAGTTCGTCGTCGTTCTTGGCGGCGGTGACGCTCGCGGCGGTGAAGGCGAACAGGGCGACGCCCAGGATCTGCAGACCGACGATGACCCACATCATCACGCGGGCCGCGCTCACCGTGCCGGGCATCGTGGTGGGGCCGGCGGGCATGCCGTACTGCGCCGGAGGAGCCTGCGGGTAGCCGTACCCGGGTGCCTGCGGCTGCTGCGGGTAGCCGTAACCCTGCTGCTGGCCCTGGGGCGGTCCGTAGGGATTGTTCGGGTCGCCGAAACTCATCGCGGTGTTCCTCCGTGGTCCAGGTGCGGGGACGACGCGCGGCACCGTGCGGAGGAAGGTTCTACGGATGCGGTTCATCCCCCCGATGAGCTGCCCGCGGCACTGTTCAGGCCATCGTTCTTTAGCCCGCCATTACTTGTCCAGCCGCAATCCGCAGGTGTTGCCCAAGTGCAACATCGGTGATCATGCCGGGACACCTGGGGACGGATGCCGCACCGCCGCGGGACCCCGGATTGGAACCGGGACCCCGTCATCCGCGAGGATGGGGCCATGACCGCCCAGATTCTCGATGGCAAGGCCACCGCAGCCGCGATCAAGTCCGATCTGACCGCCCGCGTGGCGGCGCTGAAGGAGAAGGGGGTCACGCCCGGCCTCGGCACGATCCTCGTCGGGGACGACCCCGGCAGCCAGAAGTACGTCGCCGGCAAGCACCGCGACTGCGCCGAGGTGGGCATCGCCTCCATCCAGCGCACGCTGCCGGCCACGGCGACGCAGGACGAGATCGAGGCAGTCGTACGCGAACTCAACGAGGACCCGGCCTGCACCGGCTACATCGTGCAGCTGCCGCTCCCCAGGGGCATCGACGAGAACCGCATCCTCGAGCTGATGGACCCCGACAAGGACGCCGACGGCCTGCACCCGATGAACCTCGGCCGCCTCGTCCTCAACGAGCCCGCCCCGCTGCCCTGCACCCCCAACGGTGTCCTGACCCTCCTGCGCCGCTACGGCGTGGAGATCAAGGGCGCCGAGGTGGTGGTCGTCGGCCGCGGTGTCACCATCGGCCGTCCGATGCCGCTGCTGCTGACCCGCCGCAGTGAGAACGCCACAGTGACCCAGTGCCACACCGGCACCCGTGACCTGGCGGCCCACCTGCGGCGCGCGGACATCATCGTCGCGGCCGCCGGTTCGGCCCACCTGATCCGGCCGGAGGACGTGAAGCCGGGCGCCGCCGTCCTGGACGTCGGTGTCTCGCGCAGCGCCGAGGGCAAGATCGTGGGCGACGTCCACCCGGGCGTCGCCGAGGTCGCCGGCTTCATCTCCCCGAACCCGGGGGGCGTCGGCCCGATGACCCGTGCCCAGCTGCTCGTCAACGTGGTCGAGGCGGCGGAGCGCAGTGCCGGCTGAGGACAACACCCCCGGCGAGCCCGAGGAGATCGAGGTACGCGACCCGGTCAGCGCGCCCGACGCACAGGGCCGCCCCCGTCGTACGACGCGCCGCTTCCCGCTGTTCACCCGGGACACCGCGCGCCCGGAGGGCGGCGGCCGGGCCGCGCCCGGTGACGCCCCGGCACCCGCCCGGCAGTGGCCGATCCTGGCCGTGCTGACCACGGTCGGCCTGGGCCTGCTGCTGACCGCGCTGGACGTCTTCCGCTACGGGACCCTGCTGATCGGCGTCGCGCTGCTGGCCGGCGGCATCCTGCGCTGGGTCGTGCCGGACGTCGGCATGCTCGCCGTACGCTCCCGCTTCACCGACATCGTCACCTACGGGGTGCTGGGCACCGCGATCGTCCTGCTGGCGCTGATGGCGCAGCCGAACCCGCTGCTGCAGATCCCGTTCCTGAAGGACACGCTGCACTTCACCGTCAGCACCAGCTGACCGCGCCGGCCACCACCGGCCCCGGGCGCACCCGGACGGCGGCCCGTTCTCTCCCCCGAGCGGGAACGGACCGCCGCCGGGACCCACCCTCCAGCACGGCGAACGCCCTGTTCAACCGCTGTCCTTCCGCTGTGGCACGGGTGTGACCGTTCCGCCATGTTGTCCGCGCTCCGCCACGTCGGCGCACTCCGGGCGGTCCACCCCGGGGGAACCGGGCGCCCCCTCGGAGTCGTCCATCCGCTCGGACCGGGCAACGCGAGCAACGGCGTGGAGGAGTGCGATGAGCGCCTGGCAGCCGCTGCCGGACGACCTGCCGCCGGAGGTACGGCACTTCGTGGAGCAGCTGCGGCTCCTCAAGGACCGCACCGGGCTCAGCCTGGTCGCGCTCGGCGCGCGCACCGCCTACAGCAAGTCCTCCTGGCACCGCTATCTCAACGCCACCCAGCCCCCGCCCCGGCAGGCGGTCGTCGCCCTGTGCCGGGTCGCCGGTGAGAATCCGGAACGGCACGGCGTGCGCTGGGAGTTGGCGGTGCAGGCATGGCCGAAACCGGTGCCGCTGCCCGGCCGGCAGGCCACCGAGCCGGAGTACGAGGACGACCCCACCCTGCCCTGGTGGGACACACCCGCGCA
This sequence comes from Streptomyces sp. NPDC005574, assembly GCF_040605435.1. Taxonomy (NCBI): domain Bacteria; kingdom Bacillati; phylum Actinomycetota; class Actinomycetes; order Kitasatosporales; family Streptomycetaceae; genus Streptomyces; species Streptomyces sp. NPDC005574. The sequence goes on along the minus strand of NZ_JBEXCW010000086.1, from coordinate 27,161 downwards.
GTCGGACGGGAACCGCCGGCCGGGCGGGCGGGTGCTGCTGTACGCCGTCCTGCTGCTCCTGGTCCTGCTCGTGACCGGCGTGATCGGCGCGATCGCCCTCGGCTGAGCGGGCCCACGTGCGTGTGGTGACCGACGTGCGTGCGCCCGGCCGACGTGCGTGCGGCGACCGATGTGCGTGCGGCGACCGATGTGCGTGCAGCCCCCGCGGGTGAGCCGACCCGCGTGAGGGAGCTGACCCACGTGCGGGCCGCCCCTGCGCGAGGGCCCCGCGTGTGTGCCGACCCCGTGTGCGCGCCGACCCGCGTGAGGGAGTCGGCCCACGCCCCTGAGCCGGCCAGTGAGTGACGGACCGGACATCCGTGTCCGCCAACCCCGTTGCGGCGCACCTGAGTTCACGCGGGTGCCTGCGACGCCGTACGAACGCAGGGCGGTCGCGGGGGCGGGGCGGCGGGACGATTCGTGACGGGACCGGACGTCCCTCGCATATACCGGGCGCGCGACGGCGTGCGCCCGCGTCCCGGTGCTCCGGTGCGCCCCTGACCGGGGAACTGTGGTCCGGGCCCGGCGCATCACTGTGGGTAGGCCGGAACGGGCGGAACGGGGCTGCGGGACGACCGCGCGCCGGGAGGAGGCCGGTCCGCCCGGGACGACCGGGACAGCCAGCACGAAACGGGGGATGAGGGGGGAAGTGATGCCTCGTTGGAGGGCCTTGCCGGATGAACTCGATCCGCAGGTCAAGGAGTTCGCGAGCCAGCTGCGGAGACTGGTGGACCGCGGCGGCCTGAGCGTCGGGGCGGTCGCCGACCGCACCGGCTACAGCAGGACGTCCTGGGAGCGTTATCTCAACGGGCGGCTTCTGGCGCCCAAGGGCGCGATAGTCGCCCTCGCCGAGGTCACCGGCACCAGTCCCGTTCACCTGACCACCATGTGGGAGCTGGCCGAACGGGCCTGGAGCCGCTCGGAGATGCGGCACGACCTGACCATGGAGGCGGTCCGGATCACCCAGGCGCGGGCCGCGCTCGGCGAGTCCGCGCCGCCACCGGCGAAGGCCAGGGTCGGCAGGACGGCCCGCAGGGGCGGCGGCACGACCCTGACGCCGGGCATCGCCGGACCCGCGGGCGTGTCGCCCACGGTGCCGCCGCAGCCGACGGCACCCGAGGTCCAGGACGCCATCGGGAACGGTGCCGGCGGCGCCGGGAGCGGGCGGGGTGAGGGGGGCCCGCGGGACGCGGCCGGGCACGCGGGGGCGCCGTCCCCGCCGTCTGCGCCGTCAACGGCGTCCTCGCCGCCGTCCGTGCCGCCCCCGTCCTCCCCGTCGCCCTCGACGGCTGCGGGGGCCTCCCCGGCCGGCGGGCGGCGCTGGGTGACGTTCCTCGCCGGCGCCGTGGGCGCGCTCGTCGTGCTCGGCGGGGTGCTCCTCGTGCCGGGCGGTGGCGCGGGGAAGGACGAGCGGGGCGCCGCCGCGTCGCCCGCACCCTCCGTCGGCGTGAAACGCGACCTGCCGGCCGGCGTCGGCTGCGCCGGCGCCTCCTGCGAGGGCAGGGACGCGGAGAGCATGGGGTGCAGCGGCGACCGGGCGGCCACCACCAGGACCGTGCGGGTGGGCCCGGCCGTGGTCGAGGTCCGCTACAGCGCGACCTGCGGGGCGGTGTGGGGCCGTATCACCCGGGCCGCCCAGGGCGACGTGGTGCGGGTGACCGTCGGTCGCACCGTGCGGAAGGGCGACCTCACGGTGCCCGGTGACACGATCGCGTACACCCCGATGGTCGCGGCGAAGAACGCGGGCGGGGCCACGGTGTGCGCCACGCTGGTGTCCGGGGAGAAGGGCTGCACCCGGTAGCCACGGATGGGCCGGTCCGCCGGGCCGCGGCGAGGGCCCGCCGCTCTGGGAGGCACCACCCGGTGCCTCCCGGGGCGACCTGCCGCGCCGGGCGAAACAATCATTCCGCGGCGGGAATGGCCGCTTCGAACACGGGCACGCGGACGGTAACCCCACGGGAGTCCGGCTACGGCATCCCCATCGGCGGCCGTCCGTGTTCCTCCTCTCCCCGGACCGGGCGGTCGCTCCTTGTGCGCCGCTCTGTGGGCTGGGCCACACGGACCCGGACGCCCGGGGTCCCGCGGGCGCGATAGCCTGACCGCCGGATCTCTCTTGACGCCAAGAGATCGATCATCCACACCGTGATCGATCATCGCGGCGGCCACCGGTCACAAGCCGGGGCGGGGGATCCCGTACCCCCGGGGCAGGGACGCCCCACCGCCAGCTGTCATACGGAGAACGCCATGACCCGCACTCCCGTGAACGTCACCGTCACCGGCGCGGCCGGCCAGATCGGTTACGCCCTGCTCTTCCGCATCGCCTCCGGTCAGCTGCTCGGCGCGGACGTGCCGGTCCGGCTGCGCCTCCTGGAGATCACCCCCGCGCTGAAGGCCGCCGAGGGCACGGCCATGGAGCTGGACGACTGCGCGTTCCCGCTGCTCCAGGGCATCGACATCTCGGACGACCCGAACGTCGCCTTCGACGGCGCCAACGTCGCCCTCCTCGTGGGCGCCCGCCCGCGCACCAAGGGCATGGAGCGCGGCGACCTGCTCTCCGCCAACGGCGGCATCTTCAAGCCGCAGGGCAAGGCCATCAACGACAACGCCGCGGACGACATCAAGGTCCTCGTCGTCGGCAACCCGGCCAACACCAACGCGCTGATCGCCCAGGCCGCCGCCCCGGACGTGCCGGCCGAGCGGTTCACCGCGATGACCCGCCTCGACCACAACCGCGCGCTGACCCAGCTCGCGAAGAAGACGGGCTCGACGGTCGCCGACATCAAGCGCCTGACCATCTGGGGCAACCACTCCGCCACGCAGTACCCGGACATCTTCCACGCCACGGTCGCCGGCAAGAACGCCGCCGAGGTCGTGGGAGACGAGAAGTGGCTGGCCGAGGACTTCATCCCGACCGTCGCCAAGCGCGGTGCGGCCATCATCGAGGCGCGCGGCGCCTCCTCGGCCGCCTCCGCCGCCAACGCCGCCATCGACCACGTCCACACGTGGGTCAACGGCACGGCGGACGGCGACTGGACCTCCATGGGCATCCCCTCGGACGGTTCCTACGGCGTCCCGGAGGGCCTCATCTCGTCCTTCCCGGTCACCACGAAGGACGGCGCCTACGAGATCGTCCAGGGCCTGGACATCAACGAGTTCTCCCGCGCCCGCATCGACGCGTCGGTGAAGGAGCTGGAGGAGGAGCGCGAGGCGGTCCGCTCCCTCGGCCTCATCTGAGCCCTTCTCGACGGCTTCGTCACGAGCGCGCACGGGCCCTGTTCCGGTTTCGGCCGGATCGGGGCCCGTTCCCGTTTCCGCCACTACCGTCGGGAGCGACACCCGGTGGGGTGATTCGGGGGGTTCGCGATGAACGACTGGTACGGCGGCAGTGGCAGTGGCAGCGGTTACGGCCATGACGGCGAGGGTGCGCACGGGCGGAGCGCCGATCCTCGTTCCGGGCCCAACTCCGGTTCCGGGCTCGGCTCCGGTTCCGGCTCGGGCCATGGTTCCGGCTCGGGCCACGGTTCCTGGGTGGCGCACGAGCCGAGCGAGGACCGGGGCCAGGCGGCCTGGGGGGCGGGGGAGGCCGGTCCCGCGGGGCCGTCCGTGCCCCCGTGGGCGTCCGCCGAGACCGAGATCCGCGGCACCCTGCCGCCGCCGTACGCCCACGGACACCGGCCGCCACCGCCCGCTGCGGGGTCCGTGCCCCCGGCGCACCCGTCCGGACGCCCGCCGTCGTCCGCCGGCCCCGGGTACGTGACCTCGCCGGCCGCACCACTGCCGTACGCGCCGTCCCCGGACCGCCCGCGCCGGGCCGGCCGGGTCTTCGTGGCGTTCGTCGCGGCCGTCGTGCTGGGCGCGGGCGCGGGCACCGGCGTCTGGCTGCTCGTCCGCGACACGGGCGGACGGGGGAACACGGTGGGCGGCGCTGCCACTCCGGCCCGCGGCGTGAGGCCCACCACCGCCTCGCCCCCGGTCTCCTCACCCGCGGTCTCCGCGTCCCCCCTCTCCTCGCCTCCGACGCCCGTCTCCCCGTCCCCGGTCGCGGGCTACCGTCGCGCGCAGGACCCCGTCGGCTACACGATCGACGTCCCCGAGGGCTGGACCCGCGGACAGAAACAGGGATAGCTGGCCCCGGTGGTCGTCTACGAAGCACCCGGCGGCGACCGGCAGCTCCAGATCTTCCAGCTCTCGGAGGACACCCCGGCCCGGTCACTGGACCTCGCCGAGAACGACCCCGGATACGGATTCGCGCGGCAGCCCGGCTACCAGGTCCTGGACCGCAGGTCCGGCGCGGCCTGGTCCGAGCTCACCTACCGCTACGACGACGCCGGCCGGGGCCCGCGCCAGGTCGTCGACCACCGTTTCCGCGCGGTCGGCGGCACCCTGTACGCGATCCGGTCCAGCGGCCCCGAGCAGCCGACCGCCGCGCTGGTCCGCGCACCCCTGACCGCAGCCCTGGCCTCGTTCTGCCCGACGGCCCGGCAGTGCGGGTGACGTCTCCGGTCGGGGGTGGGCACGGCACCCCGCCGGGCGGTCGAGTCGCTTCTCGAACCAGTGGGCGGCGTGGACGTTGCTCGGCGATCGTTTTCCGGTTCCCCCGGTCCCGTCCGCCCCTCTATGCTGACTGTTTGTCAACTGCACGACTGACAGGGTCTTTCCACGCATCGGGGGAGTGGCGTGAGCACCTCATACGTGCCGCAGCAACCACAGTCGACACACACCGGCGCACCACCCGCACCACCGTCCACCGCGCCGCACGCCAGCGAGGCGACCCGGCTGCTGTGCGCCGGCACCTACCTCGACTCCGGTTACCGCGACCGTGTGATCCAGGAACTGCACCTCAACGAACAGCGGATCGTGGCGCCCTCACTCGGGTACGACGCGGCCCGCGTCCTCGCCCACGCCCTGCGGGCGCGCCGCCAGGAACTGCTGTGGGCCGGACTGATCCTCGGCCTGTGGGTGGTCGGACTGCCGCTCAGCGGCGGCCTGTTGGCCGGGTTCCTCACGCCCAGCCTGATGCTCGCCCTCGCGCCCTGGGTCCGCGGCCACCGGGCGGACCCGCCGCTGTACCGGCTACTGCCCGCCTTCCTCCTGCGCTGGTGGGGCCGGATCATCTTCACGGCGTTCCTCGTCCTGACGCTCCTCGCCGCGTTCGGCGTCGGCTCGGACGGCGGCTCCTCGTCCACGGACCCCTACGGCTACGGCGAGTCCTACGGCGACACGACCTCCCCGTCCGACCTTCTCCTCCCGGGCTCCGGCGGCGGCATCGGCGACCTGGTCGGGACCTGGCACGCCTGGCTCACGCTCGCCGTGTTCGCGCTCATCGCACTGTGCGCGGCCGCGCAACGGGAGCAGTTCGCCCGCGTCATGGGCGGGGAGCTGTCCCCGCAGCGCTTCCCGGACGCGGCCGGCGACCCGGCGGAACAGAACGAGAGCCACCGCTTCCAGCGGCTCAAGGCCCGCATCCGGCACGAGCAGCACGCGCCGCTGATCATGTACCACGAGGCGCGCCCGTTCTGCGGGGCCGGCGCGGCCTACGACACCTGGGTCCTCGCCGTCGAGCTGCGCCCCGACGGCATGAAGAAGCAGCAGCCGATCAGCAACCGGACGATCCTGGAGACGATCCGCCCGCTGATCGAGCAGCTCCGGCTGCCCGCCGAGTACGCCGGTCAACTCGGCCGCGACCGGCTGCGCTGGCTGGAGGTCGACGAGTGCGTCTTCCTGCCGGCCGAGGGGCTGCGGCGGCGCGACGAGGCGCCGTACCACCCGCAGGCGTTCGAGGAGCACCGGGCGCGGGCGGTCGAGGAGGGCGCCGAGAAGCGCCGGCACTTCCTGCGCATCCGCGTCGGCGGCTGGGAGGAGGAGCTGGTCGTCACGGTCTTCGTGCGCATCCACACCCAGGGCCGCATGCTCATGCTGGAGATCGCCCCGCACGTGCTGACGCCGGTGCGGGAGGACTTCAAGAACGCCGACCGCACGGCTCACCGCTTCCGCCACAACAACGTGTTCGGCAAGGCGGCCTGGGCGATCGCCCGGGTGCCCCGGTCCGCGGCCGCCTCCCTGATCAGCCTGGGCAGCGGCCTGCTCCACGCCTGGCGGCTGCTGACCGGCGGCTACGCGGGCGCGCTGCCCGACGGGCCCGCGCTGTCCGTGCGGGAGCTCGGCGCGGTGCCCGCCGGGTCCCTCTTCCAGGAGATGGACGTCGCCCGCTACCTCAAGAGCGTGCAGGACCGCGTCGCGAACGGGGTGCGGACCGCGCTGGAGGCGTCCGGCTACCTGACCGGCGAGTTCGTCCAGAAGATCGTGAACATCAGCAGCGGCGGGGTGAACATCGACCGGGTCGAGGGCAGCACCTTCGCCGTCGGCGCGCACGCCTCCGCGTCCTCCACGCACACGGCCGCCACGGGCGCCGGTACCACCTCCACGACCGGCGGCGCCGCGCCGCAGAAGGGACCGGCCGGCCATGGCAACGGATGAGCCGAACGTCAGCATGGGCGACGTCTCGCAGAGCACCTTCGCCATCGGGAGCCACGCCCGGGCCGAGAGCCACCACGGCACGGCCCCGCAGCGCGACCGGGCCGCGGAGGAACTGCTCGCGGCGGTGCGCGAGCTGCGCGCCGACCTGGAGCGGGTGCGCGGCAGCGAGCGGACGGCGGCGCTGGCCGCCGAGCTCGCCGAGACGGAGAACGAGATCACCCGCACCGGCCAGGCCGCGCCCACCCGCCGGGAACGCCTGCGGGAACTGCTCACCGACTCCCAGGCCCTGCTGAGCGTCCTCGCCTCGGCCGGTGCCGTGGCGGGTCTGCTGGGGATGTGAGGGGGACTCGATGAGCGGGGGACAGCGGTACTGGAACGAGGAGACCCAGCGCTGGCAGGACGACGACCCGTCCGCCACCGCCCCGGTCACCCCACCCCCACCGGCACGACCGGCCTTCACCCCGACCTGGCCCGCACCCACCACCGACTGGCCACCGACGGCCCCACGCCCCACCGGCCCCCCACCGAACGCACCCCACGACCCGGCCCCGGCGGCCGGGTCACCTGCCGGCGGCGGCACGGCACCGCCGTGGCCGGCGGCGGGCTCGGCCGCCTGGCCCCCCGCGGCCGCCGGTCCGGACGGTGTCACCGCGCCGACGGCCGGTGCGACCGTGCCGACCGTCGACGCGGGTGGGGCGGGTCCGGCCGGTGGCGGAGCGGAGACCGATCCCGACGCGCCCACCGCTGTCGTCGGTGCGCCGGTCGTCGGTCCGTCGCCCGGTACGGGCCCGACGCCGTCCGGCGGTTGGTCCGGTGGCTGGCACGGGCCCGTCGGCGGGGACGGTGGCGCGTGGGCGCCGACCGAGGTCGACGCGGGGGGCGGACCGGACTGGCCGGCCGCGCGGTGGCCGCCCGTCCAGGAGCCGCCGCCCGCCCCCGCCACCGTGGGCGGGATGAGCCGGCGGGTCGTCTGGTCCGTGCTGATCGGGGCCGCGGCGGTCGGTGTCGCCGTGAGTCTGGTGCTGACCCTGGTGGTCGACAAGGGGGACGACGGGAAGGGCAAGCGGGCGGTCGCGGCGAGCGGGTCCCCGACGCCCGGCCCCACCGGGCCGACGCGGGCCACGGAGTCCCCCACCGGGGGCAGCCCGTCGCCCACCGCCTCCCCTTCCTCCGCGAAACTCCCCGCCGGGTACGAGGAGTTCGAGGACGACGAGGGCTTCCGGATCGCGCGGCCCGAGGGGTGGACGCGCAGCACGGTCGCCTCCTCGTACGGCATCGCGGTGGTCAACTACCGCAGTGCGGACGGCAGACACCGGTTGCAGGTCTATCAGGTCGCGGAGGAGTCGCCGGACGCCTCGTTCGACCTGTATCTGTCCGCCGAGACCCCGAAACCGGCCGGTTTCCACAAGCTCGCGCTGAAGAACCTGGACGACGGCGAGTTCACGGGCTCACGGCTGGAGTACCTGGCCGACTCCCTCAAGGGCGAGCCCGACATCGGCACCTGGCACGTCTACGACGAACGCTTCGTGTCCTTCGACGGCACGATCTACGCGATCGCCGTGTACGGACCCGACTCCGACGGCGGTGACGACGAACTGAAGACCCTCACCACGGCCCTGGACTGGTTCTGCCCGTCCCCCGGAGCCTGCGACGCGGCGGCGGTGGACTGACCCGGGGCGGAAACCACCGACCCGAGACGACCCACCGCGTCACGTCCGCCCCGGACCACCGCGTCACGTCCGCCTCAACCACCGCCGACCCCGCACCGAACACACGGGACCGGCTCGTCGCAGGCCCTGAAGGCCGGCGCGAGTCCGGTCCCGTCGTCATGCCCGGCTCAGGTACGGACCAGACGCGGCCCAGGTACGGGCCATGCACCGATCACATACGGACCAGACCCGAACAACATCCCCACGCCGACCCTTTCCTCCGCATTTGTCCGTATTTTCAGTGACGCGGCGCACTTTAGGCCATGGATTGCGCATGCAACCGAAGGCCCCGGGGCAGGCGCAGACGGTCCTTGAAAGTGAGACGGCTGTGACGCAGGGGCAGTGAACTGGAACGGAAGGCAACATCGATCATGGCGGAAAGCGCCGGACCCCAAGTACCTCAGGTGAGCAAAACCATTCACGCGGGAGGAGAATGGCTGGAAGCGGTCTCCGGGGCGACCCGCGAGATCCTCGATCCCGCGGACGCCCTGCCCTTCGCTGTGGTGGCGGAGGGCGACGAGAAGGACACCGACCTGGCGGTCGCCGCCGCCCGGGACGCCTTCGACCACGGCCCCTGGCCCCGCACCCCCGTGTCCGAACGAGCGGCTCTGCTGCGCCGCGTGGCCGACCTCCTCGTCCGCGACCGTGAGCCGCTCGGCCTGCTGGAGAGCCGCGACGCGGGCAAGACCGCCGAGGAGGGCCGCGTCGACATCGACTGCGTCGCCGACGCCTTCCGCTACTTCGCCGACCTCGTCGCAGGCGAGGCGCCCGGCCGGGTCGTCGACGCGGGCTCGGCGGACGTCCACAGTGTCGTCGTACACGAGCCCGTCGGGGTCTGCGCGCTCATCACCCCCTGGAACTACCCGCTGCTCCAGGCCAGTTGGAAGATCGCCCCGGCGCTGGCCGCCGGCAACACCTTCGTCGTCAAACCGAGCGAGATCACCCCGCTGACCACGGTCGCCCTCATCGACCTGCTGGCCGAGGCGGGACTGCCCGCGGGGGTGGCCAACCTCGTCACCGGCCCCGGGCACTCGGTGGGCGCACGCCTGGCCGAGCATCCCGACGTCGACCTCGTGTCCTTCACCGGCGGCCTGGTCAGCGGGACGAAGGTGGCCCAGGCGGCAGCCCCCTCCGTGAAGAAGGTCGCCCTCGAACTCGGCGGCAAGAACCCCAACGTCGTGTTCGCGGACGCCTGCGCGACCGAGGAGGGCTTCGACACCGCCGTCGACCAGGCCCTCAACGCGGCGTTCATCCACAGCGGCCAGGTCTGTTCGGCGGGCGGCCGTCTCATCGTCGAGGAGTCCGTCCGGGAACGCTTCGTCGCCGAACTCGCCCGCCGCGCGGGGCGGATCCGGCTGGGCCGCGGCACGGCCGACGGCGTCGAGTGCGGCCCCCTCGTCTCCGAGCAACAGCGCGCCAAGGTCGAGGACTTCGTCGCCTCGGCGCTCGCCGAGGGTGCCGTGCTGCGCACCGGCGGCCGCCGGCCCGAGCCCTCGCCGGACCGTCCCGCCACCGGCTACTTCTACGAGCCGACCGTCCTGGACGCCTGCCACCGCGAGATGCGGGTGGTGCGCGAGGAGGTCTTCGGACCGGTCCTCACCGTCGAGACCTTCCGCACCGAGGACGAGGCGGTCGCCCTCGCCAACGACACCGAGTACGGCCTCGCGGGCGCCGTCTGGACCGCCGACGCGGGACGGGCCCGCAGGGTGGCGGGCCGGCTGCGCCACGGCACCGTCTGGATCAACGACTTCCACCCCTACCTCCCGCAGGCGGAGTGGGGCGGCTTCGGCAAGAGCGGGGTGGGCCGCGAACTCGGCCCCGCCGGACTCGCCGAGTACCGCGAGACCAAGCACGTCTACCAGAACCTCGCGCCGAAGCCGGTCCGGTGGTTCACGGGCTGAGCCCCCCTTCCTCGATCCACCGGTTCGATCCCCCTGGAGTGAGTACCACCATGTCCCAGACCCCCCACGTCTACGACTACGTCGTGATCGGCGGTGGCACGGCAGGATCGGTCATCGCCTCCCGTCTCACCGAGAACCCCGACGTCACCGTCGCCGTCATCGAGGGCGGCCCGAGCGACGTCGGCCGCGACGACGTGCTGACCCTGCGCCGCTGGATGGGCCTGCTCGGCGGCGAACTCGACTACGACTACCCGACGACCGAGCAGCCCCGCGGCAACTCGCACATCCGGCACAGCCGGGCCCGCGTCCTGGGCGGCTGCTCCAGCCACAACACCCTCATCGCGTTCAAGCCGCTGCCGTCCGACTGGGACGAGTGGGAGGCGGCCGGCGCGAAGGGCTGGGGCGCGGTGCCGATGGAGGCGTACTACGCGCGCCTCCTCAACAACATCGTGCCGGTCGACGAGAAGGACCGGAACGCCATCGCCCGCGACTTCGTCGACGCGGCGCAGACCGCGCTCGGCGTCCCGCGCGTCGAGGGCTTCAACAAGAAGCCGTTCGACGACGGCGTCGGGTTCTTCGACCTCGCCTACCACCCGCAGGACAACAAGCGGTCGTCCGCGTCGGTGGCGTACCTGCACCCGGTGATGGACGAGCGCCCCAACCTGACCATCCTGCTGGAGACCTGGGCGTACCGCCTGGAGCTGGACGGCACCCGCGCCGACGGCGTGCACGTCCGCACCAAGGACGGCGAGGAACTCCTCGTCCGCGCCCGCAACGAGGTCCTGCTGTGCGCGGGCGCCGTCGACTCCCCCCGCCTGCTCCTGCACTCCGGCATCGGCCCGAAGGCGGACCTGGAGGCGCTCGGCATACCCGTCGCGCACGACCTGCCCGGCGTCGGCGAGAACCTGCTCGACCACCCCGAGTCGGTGATCGTGTGGGAGACCGACGGGCCCATCCCGGAGAACTCGGCGATGGACTCCGACGCCGGCCTGTTCGTGCGCCGCGACCCCGCACACGCGGGCCCCGACCTGATGTTCCACTTCTACCAGATCCCCTTCACCGACAACCCGGAGCGTCTGGGCTACGAACGGCCGCCGTACGGCGTGTCGTTGACCCCGAACATCCCCAAGCCGAAGAGCCGCGGCCGGCTCTACCTGGAGAGCGCCGACCCGTCGGTCAAACCCGCCCTGGACTTCCGCTACTTCACCGACGAGGACGACCACGACGCCCGCACCCTCGTCGACGGCATCCGGATCGCCCGCGAGATCGCGCGGACCGAGCCCCTGGCGGGCTGGCTCAGGCGCGAGGTGGCCCCCGGCCCGGACATCACCGGCGACGAGGAACTGAGCGAGTACGCCCGCAAGGTCGCCCACACCGTCTACCACCCGGCGGGCACCTGCCGGATGGGCGCCACCGACGACCCGCTGGCGGTCGTCGACCCCGAACTGCGGGTGCGCGGCCTGGACGGCATCCGCGTCGCCGACGCCTCCGTGTTCCCCACCATGCCCGCCGTGAACCCGATGATCGGGGTCCTCATGGTCGGCGAGAAAGCCGCCGAACTGCTGGGAGATGGTGCGTGATGACAACGATCCCGAACACGTCGGCCGAGCCGGCGCCGACCGCCGCGTCCGCCGGATCCGCCGCGGGCGAGCCCGTCTTCGCCGTGGACGGACTGTGGAAGGTCTTCGGCCCGAAGGCGGGCGACGTACCCGCCGACCCCGAACTCGCCGCGCTGTCCCCGGCCGAGCTGCGCTCCCGCACCGGCTGCACCGCCGCCGTCCGGGACGTCGCCTTCGACGTGCGCAAGGGCGAGGTCTTCGTCGTCATGGGCCTGTCCGGCTCCGGCAAGTCCACCCTGGTGCGCTGCCTGACCCGGCTCATCGAACCGACGGCGGGCACGATCGCCATCGACGGCGAGGACGTCCGCGCCATGGACCGCTCCCGGCTGCGTGAACTGCGTCGCCACCGCGCCTCGATGGTCTTCCAGCACTTCGGCCTGCTGCCGCACCGCACGGTCCTCGACAACGTGGCGTACGGCCTGGAGGTGCAGGGTGTCTCCCGCGCCGAGCGCCGGAAGCGGGCCGCCGAGGTGGTCGCCAAGGTCGGCCTCGAAGGCATGGAGCAGCGCCGGCCGGCCCAGCTGTCCGGCGGCCAGCAGCAGCGCGTCGGCCTGGCCCGCGCCCTCGCGGTGGACCCCGAGGTCCTGCTGTTCGACGAGCCGTTCAGCGCGCTCGACCCGCTGATCCGCCGCGACATGCAGGAGGAGGTCGTGCGGCTGCACCGCGAGGAGGGCCGCACGATGGTCTTCATCACCCACGACCTCAACGAGGCCCTCAAGGTCGGTGACCGCATCGCCCTGATGCGCGACGGGCGCATCGTGCAGCTCGGCACACCCGAGGAGATCGTCGGCTCGCCCGCCGACGACTACGTCCGCGAGTTCGTCCGGGACGTGCCCCGCGAACAGGTCATGACCGTCCGTACGGCCATGCGCCCCGGCGGCTGCGACGGCCCCGAGCACCCCGGGGCACTGCCCGCCGACGCCGTCGTCGCCGAGGCGATCCGGGTCGTCTCCGAGAGCGGTCGCGCCGCCTGCGTCGTGGAGGACGGCCGGTGCCTGGGAGTCGTCGACCACGAGCGTCTCCTCGACGTCGTGGCCGGGACGGAGCTCCGGAAGGAGGCGGTCTGATGGCGACGGTCACCGCCCCCGCCCCCCGGGTCGCCCTGCCCGGCGTCCTCAGGCACCGTGCCGCGCACAAGCTGCTGCTGCTCGCCGTCGTCGCGGCGGTCCTCGTCCCGCTCGCCGAGGCCCGCTGGTCCGGCGGGACCTGGCCGCACGCGCTGACCGTCGACGTCTCCGCGCCGCTGACCAGCGCCAGCGACTGGATCATCGACAACCGCGACAGCCACCCCCTGTTCCTCTACTTCCTCGGATACCTCAGCAACGCCGTCGTCCTGTCCGTACGCGCCGTCTACCTGGTCCTGCTCGCCGCGGGCTGGGCCGGCGTCACCGCGTTCGCCGGGCTGGTCGCCTGGCGGGTCGCCGGGGTACGGCTCGCCGCGGGCACGGCCGCCGCGTTCCTCGCCTGCGGCCTGCTCGGCATGTGGGTGCCGACCATGCAGACCCTCGCCCTGATGGTCGTCGCGGTCCTCACCTCGGTCGTCGTGGGCGCGCTGCTCGGCCTGGCGACGGGTCTGTCCGACCGCACCGACCGGGCGCTGCGCCCGGTCCTCGACACCATGCAGGTGATGCCCGCGTTCGCCTACCTGCTGCCCGTCGTCCTCGTCTTCGGCATCGGCGTGCCCGCGGCGGTCCTCGCCACCGTCGTCTACGCCGCCCCGCCCATGGCCCGCCTCACCGCGCTCGGTCTGCGCGGCGCCGACCAGGGCGTCCTGGAAGCCGTCGAGTCGCTCGGCGCCACCGCCCGCCAGCGCCTGCTGACCGCGCGGCTCCCGCTGGCCCGCAAGGAGCTCCTGCTCGGCCTCAACCAGACGATCATGATGGCGCTGTCCATGGCGGTCATCGCGTCCGTGATCGGCGCGGGCGGCCTGGGCGACCGCGTCTACCAGGCGCTGGCCTCGGTCGACGTGGGCGCGGCGCTCGCCGCCGGCATCCCGATCGTGCTGCTCGCCGTCGTCCTCGACCGGGTGACCGGCGCGGCGGGGGAGCGGCTCGGGGAGGACCGGCAGCAGCGCGGACACTGGGCGTACGCGCCGGCCGCCGTCCTCGTCGCCGGGCTCGCCGGGCGTCTCGTCGGCCGGCTCGACTGGCCGGGCTCCTGGACCGTGGACATCGCCGACCCGGTCAACCGCGCCGTCGACTGGATGACCGCGCACCTGTACTCGGGCGTGCCCTACGTGGGCGGCACCGCCGACTGGGCGGGCCACTTCACCACCTGGGTCCTGGACCCGGTCCGCGACGGACTCCAGTGGCTGCCCTGGTGGTCGGTGCTGCTCGTGGTGGCCGCGCTGGCCTGGCTGATCGGCACCTGGCGCACCGCGCTCACCGCCGTCCTGGCGATGGCCGCGATCGGCGTCCTCGGTGTCTGGCAGCCCTCGCTGGACACGCTGTCCCAGGTGCTCGCCGCGGTCGCCGTCACCCTCGTCCTCGGCTTCGCGATCGGGATCGCCGCCGCCCGCAGCGACCGTCTGGAGCGGCTGCTGCGGCCGGTCCTGGACGTCTTCCAGACGATGCCGCAGTTCGTGTACCTGATCCCCGTCGTCGCCCTGTTCGGTGTCGGCCGCGCCCCCGCGGTCGCCGCCGCCGTGGTGTACGCCCTGCCCGCCGTCGTCCGCATCACCACCCAGGGCCTTCGCCAGGTCGACCCCGCCGCGCTGGAGGCGGCGCGCTCCCTCGGCGCGACCAGCGGCCAGCAACTCCGCCAGGTCCAGCTCCCGCTGGCCCGCCCCGCGCTGCTGCTCGCCGTCAACCAGGGCGTCGTCCTCGTCCTCGCCGTCGTCGTCATCGGCGGTCTGGTCGGCGGTGGCGCGCTCGGCTACGACGCCGTCTTCGGCCTCGCCCAGGGCGACCTGGCGACCGGCCTGGTGGCCGGCGCCGCGATCGTCTGCCTCGGCCTGATGCTCGACCGGGTGACCCAGCCGACCGAACGCCGCGTCAAGAAGGGAGCGTGACATGCGCGTCCGTACGACATCCGCGGTGGCCGCCGGAGCCGCCCTGCTGCTGCTCACCGGCTGCGGCGCCGCCGACATGACCAAGCAGGCCTCGCCGTTCGCGAACGCCCGGGGCGCCAAGACCCTCACCCTGTCCGTGCAGTCCTGGGTGGGCGCGCAGGCCAACGTCGCCGTCGCCCAGTACCTCCTGGAGCACAAGCTCGGCTACCGCGTCGACACCGTCCAGGTCGACGAGGTCCCCGCCTGGGACGCGCTCAGCCAGGGCCGCGTCGACGCGATCCTGGAGGACTGGGGCCACCCCGACCAGGAGAAGCGGTACGTCGACGACAAGAAGACGATCCGGCGCGGCGGCGGGCTCGGGGTGACCGGGCACATCGGCTGGTACGTCCCGACGTACTTCGCCGAGCGGCACCCCGACGTCACGAACTGGAAGAACCTGAACAGGTACGCCGATCAGTTCCGCACCGCGGAGAGCGGCGGCAGGGGCCAGCTGATGGACGGCTCCCCGTCCTACGTCACCAACGACAAGGCGCTGGTGAAGAACCTGAAGCTGAACTACCAGGTGGTGTTCGCCGGTTCGGAGGCCGCGCAGATCACCCAGATGAAACAGTTCGCCAAGCAGAAGAAGCCCTTCCTGACGTACTGGTACGCCCCGCAGTGGCTGTTCAAGAAGGTCCCCATGACCGAGGTGAAGCTGCCGCCGTACAAGGAGGGCTGCGACGCCGACCCCGACAAGGTCGCCTGCGCCTACCCGCACACCCCGCTGCAGAAGTACCTCAACGCGGACTTCGCGAGGAGCGGCGGCAAGGCGGCGGCCTTCCTCAAGAAGTTCACCTGGACGACCGAGGACCAGAACGAGGTCTCCCTGCTGATCGCCGACAAGAAACTGGCACCGGAGGAGGCGGCGAAGAAGTGGGTCGACAGCCACCCGTCGACCTGGAAGGCATGGCTGTCGTGATATTCGCCGTGCGCGTCCGGCCCGCGTCGCCTTTTCCGGCGACCGCGCCTCGGGTGGTCGTTTCCATGGATGGAGTCACCCCATGAACAACAGCGATTCCATATCCCGCGTGGCCCTGAAGAAGAAAACCCCCGGTGTTTCCGCGGCGATGGGGTCGCTGCACGGTGCCGCCGTCTCCGCGGCGCGGGACGCCAAGGTCGAACCGGAGATCCTGGAACTGGTCAGGATCCGCGCCTCGCAGGTCAACGGGTGCGCGTTCTGCCTCGACATGCACACGAAGGACGCCCGCGCCCAGGGCGAGACCGAGCAGCGCCTGTACGCCCTGAACGCCTGGCGTGAGACCCCCTTCTTCACCGAACGGGAGCGCGCCGCACTGGCGTTGACCGAGTCGGTGACCCTCGTCCACGACGGTCACGTACCGGACGCGGTCTACGCAGAGGCCGCCGCCGTCTTCGACGAGGACCAGGTCGCGGCCCTCATCTGGGCTATCACCGTCATCAACGCCTACAACCGGATCGCGATCGCGACGCGCATGGTTCCGGGCGCTTATCAGCCTGCTCGGAGTTGAATCCGCATTCGGGCAGCGGAAAGCGCGCCGGGTCGATTCCCTTTCGACCCGGCGCTCTTTTTGCCGGCAGTGAATTCAGTCGACCGGCAGCATTTCCATGATGCCGTCCGGCCATTCCCGCACCGCGCGCGATTCCCGCCGTTCGCGCGGTTTCCCGGCACACGCGACCGCCGGTCGGGTCATCACCGGACGGCTTCCTCCTCAGTACGTCCCGGTCGCCGCCGGTGCCCCGCTCCGGGGCCCGTACGGGGCGTGCTCCAGCCACGACCCGCAGCGGGGCAGCACGGGCGCGAGGGCCGCCGCCGCCCGCTGTCCGACCCGGACGATCCGCCGCCGCGGCCGCAGATGCTCCAGCGCGGCCCCGGCGGCGGCGCTGTTGAACAGCCCGGCCGCACGCCGGACTTCGGCGAACCCGGCGACCGCGTCCGCCGTACCCCTCGCGACGGCCTCCGCCGCGGCGGCGGCGTCCGCGATCCCGCTGTTCATGCCGCGCGCGCCGACCGGCGGGAAGAGGGGCGGCGGCCAGCCCCGGAGACATCCCGTCGAGCAGGCCGAGGGTCTCGCGGTGCACGAACAGGGCTTGGCTGCCCGGCCGTTCACGGTCCTCGGGGTCCGCCTCCAGCCCGGCCGCGCTCCGTGTGGCCCGGGTGCCCGCCCCCGCCGCCGAGTTCGTGCGCACGACCTCCTCGATCATCGCCGACCGGCCGCTGCACTGCCGGGCGGCCGCCTTCGCCTTCTCCCGCGAGGACCTCATCCCGGACATGTTCGACCAGGTCGTCAGCAAGGAAGGCACCGAGGGATCCCCGCTCTTCCGCGACTACCTGGCCCGCCACATCGAGGTCGACGGCGAGGAACACCCCCATGGCCATGCAGATGGTCGCCGACCTCTGCGGCACGGACGACACCCGCTGGCAGGAGGCCGTCGAGACGGCGACCCTCGCACTCCGGGCGAGGATCCGGCTGTGGGACGGCGTCACGGAGGCGACGGCCTGACGAAGGGCGGGTCCGCGGGCTCCTCCGCCGGCAACTCCCCGAACCGCGCCAGCGCGAGCGCCCCCAGCACGGCCACGGCGAAGCCCAGCACGGCCAGCCACGCCAGGCCCTCCCGGGTACGGTCGCCCAGCCACACCACGCCCACCAGCGCAGGCCCGATCGTCTCCCCGATCACCATCCCGGCCGTGGCCGTCGTCACCGAGCCGCGCTGGAGCGCCGAGGTGAGCAACAGGAACGCGGCGCCCCCGCCCAGCAGCAGCGCGTACACCGAGGGGTCGGTGACCAGCGCGCCGGGCGACACGTCGTCGATGAGCCGGACCGACACCTCCACCACCCCGAACCCGCAGCCGGCGCCCAGCCCGAGGACCAGTGCCCGCCCCCGCTCCGGGAGGCGTCCGCCGACCGCGCCCAGGGCCAGCACGGCGGCCGCCATGGCGAGCATCGCGTACTCCAGGGCCTTCGGCCCGGTCCCGTCGCCCTCCGTCCCGGAGGCCAGCCCAAGCATCCCGAGCCCCGCGCACACCACCGCCACCGCACCCCACTCCGGCCGGCTCAGCCGGACCCGGAGCAGTCGCGCCGCGACCACCGCGGTCACCGCGAGGCTCGACGCCAGCGCGGCTCCCACGGCGTAGATGGGCAGGGAGCGCAGCGCGGCGATCTGCAGCACGAAACCGGCGCCGTCCAGCGCGAGCCCGGCCAGATACCGCCACTGCCGCAGCGCGCGCAGCAGCAGCGCCGCGTCCCCGCCGCTCTCACCCCGGGCGGCCGCGGCCCGGGTGGCGACCGCCTGCAACACCGTCGCCGTACCGAAGCAGACCGCGGCCCCGAGCGCGCACACCATTCCAAAGAGCACGAGGCGACTGTAGGGGAGAGGATCACGGGCGCGGCTCCGCGGCGGCTCCGCGTCCCGTTATCGCATGGTGGACGCCCACCTGCGGTGTACGGGCCACCCGGTAGGCTGGCCGGCGGGCCGTGACTGGCGCGCTGGGATGGGACGGACCATCGGGGAGCGGCCCGGGAACGAGTGCCGTGCGCCTGGGCCGAACCGTGAACGCTGAACGCCACGCCGTCCGGAGGCCGACATGTCAGAGCAGCAGCCCCTCTCCACCGAGTCCACCGCCTTCCGAGCCGCCCTCGACGTGATCCGCGCCGTCGAGCCGCGCGTCGCCGACGCCATCGGGCAGGAGGTCCACGACCAGCGCGAGATGCTGAAGCTGATCGCCTCCGAGAACTACGCCTCCCCGGCGACCCTCCTGGCCATGGGCAACTGGTTCAGCGACAAGTACGCCGAGGGCACCGTGGGCCGCCGCTTCTACGCCGGCTGCCGCAACGTCGACACCGTCGAGTCGCTCGCCGCCGAGCACGCCCGGGAACTCTTCGGCGCCCGCCACGCCTACGTCCAGCCGCACTCCGGCATCGACGCCAACCTCGTCGCGTTCTGGTCCGTGCTCGCCGACCGGGTGGAGGTGCCGGCCCTCGCCAAGGCGCGCGTCCGCCAGGTCAACGACCTCTCCGACGCCGACTGGGCCGAGCTGCGCCGGGCGTTCGGCAACCAGCGCATGCTGGGCATGTCCCTGGACGCCGGCGGCCACCTCACCCACGGCTTCCGCCCGAACATCTCCGGCAAGATGTTCGACCAGCGCTCCTACGGCACGGACCCGGCCACCGGCCTGATCGACTACGACGCCCTGCGCGCCACCGCCCGCGACTTCAAGCCGCTCATCCTCGTCGCCGGCTACTCCGCCTACCCCCGCCTGGTGAACTTCCGCGTCATGCGCGAGATCGCCGACGAGGTGGGCGCGACCCTCATGGTCGACATGGCGCACTTCGCGGGCCTGGTCGCGGGCAAGGTCCTCACCGGCGACTTCGACCCGGTCCCGCACGCCCAGATCGTCACCACGACCACCCACAAGTCGCTGCGCGGCCCGCGCGGCGGCATGGTGCTGTGCGACGACTCCCTCAAGGACCAGGTCGACCGCGGCTGCCCGATGGTCCTCGGCGGCCCGCTCCCGCACGTCATGGCCGCCAAGGCCGTCGCCCTCGCCGAGGCCCGGCAGCCCTCCTTCCAGGACTACGCCCAGCGCATCGTCGACAACTCCCGTGCCCTCGCCGAGGGTCTGATGAAGCGCGGCGCGAGCCTGGTCACCGGCGGCACCGACAACCACCTGAACCTCATCGACGTCACCTCCTCCTACGGCCTCACCGGCCGCCAGGCCGAGGCCGCGCTGCTCGACTCCGGCATCGTCACCAACCGCAACGCCATCCCGGCCGACCCCAACGGCGCCTGGTACACCTCCGGCATCCGCATCGGCACGCCCGCCCTGACCACCCGCGGTCTGGGCACCGCCGAGATGGACGAGGTCGCGGGTCTCATCGACCGCGTGCTGACCACCACGGAGCCCGGTACGACGAGCAAGGGCGCCCCGTCCAAGGCCCAGCACGTCCTCGACCCGAAGACCGCGGACGAGATCTCCCGCCGCGCCACCGACCTCGTGGCCGGCTTCCCGCTCTACCCGGAGATCGACCTCGGCTGACCCGCCGGCCGCCCGCGTACCGCGCCCCACCGGGGCCGCATCGACCGACGATGCGGCCCCGTCCCACGTCCGGGCACCCCTCGGGCGCCGCCGGGGGCCCAGGGTTCCGGACCGCACCCCGCGACCTGAGAGAATGGTGAACATGGCCTCTGACCGCCCACCCGTCGCCCCCCAGCCCCCTCGACCGAGGCGCTCCGCGCCGCTGGGTAGTTTGCGCGTGCTGTCCGGAATCCAGCCCACCGCGGGCTCGTTCCACCTCGGCAACTACCTCGGCGCCGTCCGCCAGTGGGTGGCCCTGCAGGAGTCCCACGACGCGTTCTACATGGTCGTCGACCTGCACGCGATCACGATTCCGCAGGACCCGGCGGAGCTGCGCGCGAACACGCGTCTGGCCGCGGCCCAGCTCCTCGCGGCGGGCCTCGACCCGGAGCGCTGCACGCTCTTCGTGCAGAGCCACGTCCCCGAGCACGCCCAGCTCGCCTGGGTGATGAACTGCCTCACCGGCTTCGGCGAGGCGTCCCGCATGACGCAGTTCAAGGACAAGTCCGCCCGGCAGGGCGCCGACCGCGCCTCGGTCGGCCTGTTCACCTACCCGGTCCTCCAGGTCGCGGACATCCTGCTGTACCAGGCCAACGAGGTCCCCGTCGGCGAGGACCAGCGCCAGCACATCGAGCTCACCCGCGACCTCGCCGAGCGCTTCAACGGCCGCTTCGGCGAGACGTTCACCGTCCCGGAGCCGTACATCCTGAAGGAGACGGCGAAGATCTACGACCTCCAGGACCCGTCGATCAAGATGAGCAAGTCGGCCTCCACGCCGAAGGGCCTCATCAACCTCCTCGACGACCCGAAGGCCACGGCGAAGAAGGTGAAGAGCGCGGTCACCGACACGGACACGGTGATCCGCTTCGACCGGGCGGCCAAGCCCGGCGTCAGCAATCTCCTCTCCATCTATTCGACCCTCACCGGGGCGGGTATCACGGAACTGGAGGAGAAGTACGAGGGCAAGGGCTACGGTGCGCTCAAGACGGACCTCGCCGAGGTCATGGTCGATTTCGTGACGCCGTTCCGGGAGCGCACCCAGCAGTACCTCGACGACCCCGAGACGCTGGACTCGATCCTGGCCAAGGGCGCGGAGAAGGCCCGCGCCGTCGCCGCGGAGACCCTCTCCCAGGCGTACGACCGGGTGGGCTTCCTGCCCGCCAAGCACTGAGCGCCACGGCGCATCCGCACCACCGGGCAGAGCGCTGCACATCACTACGACTGCGCCTGCCCACAACCCGGTCATGGCCGTACAGTCGATAGCCGGACGGCTGAGAACAAAACAGACACGACGACAGGAGACGAAGTGGGGACCGTAACGATCGGCGTGTCGATCGCGGTCCCGGAGCCTCACGGCAGCCTGATCCAGCAGCTGCGCGCGAGCTTCGGTGACCCCGCGGCTCACGGCATCCCCACGCACGTCACCCTGCTGCCGCCGACCGAGGTCGACGACGGTGAGCTGCCGGCCGTCGAGGCGCACCTCAGGAAGGTCGCCGCGGCCGGCCGGCCGTTCCCCATGCGGCTGTCCGGCACGGACACCTTCCGGCCGCTGTCACCGGTCGTCTACCTGCGGCTCGTCCGCGGCACCGAGTCCTGCACCCGCCTGCAGCAGCAGGTCCGTGCCGCCTCGGGGCCGGTGGCACGCGAACTGCAGTTCCCGTACCACCCGCACGTCACGGTGGTGCACGGCATCGAGGAGGCCGCGATGGACCGCGCCTTCGAGGAACTCGCCGACTACGAGGCCCAGTGGCCGTGCACCGGCTTCGCGCTCTACGAGCAGGGCGCCGACGGCGTCTGGCGCCAGCTGCGCGAGTACCCCTTCAAGGGCCCGGTGGTGCCGCCGCAGGCGGGACACGTCGAGCGCGGCTCGATCCCCACCCGCTGACCCGCCCGCCGCCCCGGCGGTCAGACCGGCAGCCGCCGGAACACCGACCGCGGCAGATGCCGTAGCGCCGACATCACCACGCGTAGCGCACCGGGCACCCATACCGTCTCCGACCGCCGCCGCAGCCCCAGTTCCACGGCCGCGGCGACCGCTTCGGGCGTGGTCGCCAGCGGTGTCTCCTCCCGCCCCGCGGTCATCCTGGAGCGCACGAAGCCGGGCCGTACGACCATGACGTGCGCGCCCGTGCCGTGCAGGGCGTCGCCCAGGCCCTGGGCGAAGGCGTCCAGGCCGGCCTTGCTGGAGCCGTAGATGAAGTTGGAGCGGCGGGCCCGCTCGCCGGCGACGGAGGAGAGGATGACCAGCGAGCCGTGGCCCTGGGTCTGGAGCGCGCCGGCGCTGACCAGGCCAGCCGACACCGCGCCCGTGTAGTTGGTCTGGGCGACGCGCACCGCCGCCACCGGCTCGCGCTCGTCCCGCGCCTGGTCGCCGAGGATGCCGAAGGCGAGCAGCACCATGTCGACGTCGCCGTCCGCGAAGACCTTCCCGAGCACCGCCTCGTGGGACGCGGGATCGAGCGCGTCGAAGGCGACGGTGTGCACGTCGGGCCCCAGCGCGCGCAGTTGGGCGGCGGCCGCCTCCAGGGCGGGGGACGGGCGGCCCGCCAGCCACACCGTGCGGGTACGGCGGGCGATCAGCCGGCGGGCGGTGGCCAGCGCGATCTCCGACGTACCGCCGAGGACGAGCAGGGACTGGGGAATGCCGAAGGCGTCCTTCACGACAGCTCCTAAGGGGTGGGGTGCCCGGCGGTTGCCGCCGGCCCGGGCGGGACTCTCGGGACCGGCCCTAGACCCCGAGGCGGCGGGACAGGTCGGAGGTGAACACCGCGTGCGGGTCCAGCTCCGCGCGCAGGGCGCGGAATTCGGCCAGCCGGGGGTACATGCCGGCGAGCAGTTCGGGGCGCAGTCGGGAGTCCTTGGCGAGGTAGACGCGCCCGCCGGCGGCGGCCACCTCCTCGTCGAGTTCGTCGAGCAGGACGCCGAGACCGGGCAGCCCGGCCGGGATGTCCAGCGCGAGCGTCCAGCCGGGCAGGGGGAAGGAGAGCCAGCCCGGGTCGGCGTCACCGAAGCGCTTGAGGACGGCGAGGAAGGACGGGCACCGGCGCCGCGACAGGCGCCGCACGACCGCGCGCAGGGTCTCCTCGTGGCCGTGTCCGACGGCGAACTGGTACTGCACGAAGCCGCTTCGGCCGTAGATCCGGTTCCAGTGCGGCACCCCGTCCAGGGGGTGGAAGAACGTGGAGAGGCGCTGGAGTTCGCCGCTGCGCGCGCGGGGCGCCCGGCGGTACCAGAGCTCGTTGAAGCAGCCCACCGTGGCCCGGCCGAGCAGCCCCTCGGGCAGGAGGGCGGGCGGCGCCGGCAGCCGGCCGGGGCGGAAGGACAGCGGGTCTCTGCGCGCGCGGGCGGACAGCGCGTCCAGCGGCGCGTGCTCGCCGCGGGTGAGGACCGCGCGGCCCGTCGCCGCGCCGCGCGCGAGCAGGTCGATCCACGCGACCGAGTAGCGGTAGCGGTGGTCGGTCGCCGTCAGTCGCGCCAGCAGGTCGTCGAGGTCCCGCGCGCGTTCGGTGTCGACCGACATCAGGGAGGTCTCCACCGGCTGGAGCTGGACCGTCGCCGTGAGGATCACGCCGGTCAGGCCCATGCCGCCGGTGGTGGCGTCGAACAGGGGGGTGCCGCGGCTCACCGTGCGGACCGTGCCGTCGGCGGTGAGCAGTTCCAGGGACAGGACGTGCCGGCTGAAGGAGCCCGACACGTGGTGGTTCTTGCCGTGGATGTCCGCGCCGATCGCGCCGCCGACCGTGACATAGCGGGTGCCGGGCGTCACCGGCACGAACCAGCCGAGCGGCAGCAGCACTTCCATGAGGCGGTGCAGGGACACCCCGGCGTCGCACAGCACGGTCCCGCCGTCGGCGTCGATCGCGTGGACGCGGTCCAGTCCCGTCATGTCGAACACCGCGCCGCCCGCGTTCTGCGCCGCGTCCCCGTACGCCCGTCCCAGCCCTCTGGGGATGCCCCCGCGGGCGCCGCAGTCCCGGACGGCGGCCACGGCCTCCTCGTAGGTCCGCGGGCGGATCAGACGGGCGGTGGTGGGAGCGGTGCGGCCCCATCCCGTGACGGAAACGGTGTCGGCAGACATGCGGGTGACCGTATCGCCCTTATGTGGACGATTAGTTCTTAAACATCACCTGCCTCCCCGAAATGGGTGATTAATGGGATGTCGCTCAATATTGCCGGAGTTCCGGCCGTGTTGACGTGAACAGTGAGTCTCCATGGACGACCTGGACCACCTGGACGACCTCGACGACATGCACGACCTCGACGACCTCGACGACATGGACCGACGCGGCCTCCGGGGTGTGGATCACCGCATCCTCTCCGTACTGCGTGCCCGCGCCGGCGACCCACGCGTCGCCGGCGCCGCGCGGGCCCTGTCCCGGGCCGGTGAACACGGCGCTCTCTGGCTGGCGGCGGGCCTCGCGGGAGCCGCCGTGGACCGGCGACGGCGGGGCGTGTGGCTGCGGGGCGCGGCACTCACCGCGGGCGCGCACGTCGTCAGCATGGGCGTGAAGCGGGTGGTCCGCCGGCCACGCCCCACGCACGTCGAGCCCCTCGTGCGCACCGCCGGCCGGCACTCCTTCCCGAGTTCGCACGCCGCCTCCGCCGCGGCGGCCGCCGTCGCCTTCGGGCCGCTGGGCGTGCGGGTCATCCCGCCGCTCGCCGCCGCCATGTGCGTGTCCCGCCTGGTGGCCGGTGTCCACTACCCCTCCGACGTGGCCGCCGGCGCCGCCCTCGGGGCCCTCACGGCGCGTCTCGGCGCGCGCTGGGCGACCGGGGGCCCGCGTGACTGAGACCGCCCCCGTCACCGACACCGCGCACGCGGCGCTCCATGGACAGCGTGGGGCCCGCAGGAGTCCGCCGCCGCTCCGCGGGGGCTCCCTCCCGCGCGGTCTCCTCAGAACCGCGCGGCCCAAGCAGTGGGTCAAGAACGTCCTGGTCGTCGCCGCCCCCGCTGCCGCCGGCCGGCTCTTCTCCGCCCAGGCCGCCACCCGGCTCCCGCTCGTGTTCGTCCTCTTCACCGCCTGCGCCGCCGCCGTGTACCTGGTCAACGACGCCCGCGACGCCGAGGCCGACCGCGCCCACCCCACCAAACGGCACCGCCCGGTCGCCGCCGGGCAGGTCCCGGTGCCCGTCGCCTACGCCGCCGGGGGCACCCTCGCCGTCCTCGCGCCGGCCGCCGCCGCCTGGCTGGTGTCCCCGGTGGTCGCGGCGCTGCTGACGGCGTACCTGGGCATGCAACTGGCGTACTGCGTCAGCCTCAAGCACGTCCTGGTGGTCGATCTCGTGGTCGTCACCACCGGGTTCGTGATGCGGGCCGTCGTCGGCGGGCTCGCCCTCGGCATCCCCCTCTCCCGCTGGTTCCTGATCACCACCGGCTTCGGCGCGCTGTTCATGGTGGCGGCCAAGCGCTACTCCGAAGCCGTGCAGATGGCCGGGAAGGCGGGCGCCACCCGCGCGTTGCTCACCGAGTACACCACCGGCTACCTGCGCTTCGTGTGGCAGCTGGCGGCGGGCGTCGCCGTCCTCGGCTACTGCCTGTGGGCCCTGGAGGAGGGCGGGGTGCCGCACACCGGCGTGCTGCCCTGGCGCCAGCTGTCCGTGATCGCCTTCATCCTCGCGATCCTCCGCTACGCCGTCTTCGCGGACCGGGGCACGGCCGGCGAACCCGAGGAGGTCGTCCTCGGCGACCGCGCGCTCGCCCTGATCGGCCTGGTCTGGCTCGCGATGTACGGCCTGGCCGTGGCGAACTGGTGACCCGGCGCGAGCTGCTCGGCTTCGCCGCCGCCGGCCTCCTCGCCTACGGCGCCGACCTGGCCCTGTTCACCTGCCTGCGCGGCCCCGCCGGGCTTCCCCCGCTGACCGCGAAGTCCCTCTCGTTCGTCGCCGGCTGCTCGGTGGCGTACGCGGGCAACGCCTTCGGCACCTACCGGCACCTGCGGCCCACGGGACTGCGCTCCTACGCCGTCTTCCTGGCGGTGAACGCCGCCGGCGCCCTCGTCCAGCTGCTCTGCCTCGCCGTGAGCCACTACGGCCTCGGTCTCACCTCCCAGCGGGCCGACACCGTGTCCGGTTCGGGAATCGGCATGGCGCTGGCCACGGTCCTGCGCTTCTGGGGCACCCGTACATGGGTCTTCCGCCGAGGGGGCAGAGTGGGATCATGGACTAGCGAGGGCAGGGTCGGATCATGGACTGGCTGAAAAAGCTCCCGGTCGTCGGGCCGCTGCTGACCCGGCTGACCCGCACGCACGCGTGGCGCTCCTACGAGCGGCTGGACCGGGTGCACTGGACCCGGCTCGCCGCCGCCATGACCTTCACCAGCTTCGTCGCGCTGTTCCCGCTGCTCACCGTCGCCGCCGCGATCGGCGCCGCCACCCTCAGCACCGAGCAGCAGAACGACCTCCAGGACAAGATCGCCGAGCAGGTGCCCGGGATCGCCGACCAGCTGAACATCGAGGGACTGGTCGCCAACGCCGGCGCCATCGGCCTCATCGCGGGCGCCGTCCTGCTGTTCACCGGCATCGGCTGGGCCGGCTCGACGCGCGAGTGCCTGCGGGCCGTGTGGGAGCTGCCCGACGAGGAGGAGAACCCGATCCTGCGCAAGGTCAAGGACCTGGGCATCCTCGTCGGGCTCGGCGGCGCCGTGCTGGTCACCCTCGCCACCTCCACCGTCGCCTCCGCGCTGGTCGGCTGGATCATCCGGCAGCTCGGCGTGGACGAGGGCGGCTGGGGCGGGGTCCTGCTGCGCACCGCCGCGTTCCTGGTCGCCGTGCTCGCCGACTTCCTGCTGCTCCTGTACGTCCTGACCCTGCTGCCCGGCGTCGAACCGCACCGGCGCCGCCTGATGGTGGCCGCGCTGATCGGCGCGGTCGGTTTCGAGCTGCTGAAACTGCTGCTGAGCGGCTACATGCAGGGCGTGGCCGCGAAGAGCATGTACGGCGCGTTCGGCGTTCCCGTCGCCCTGCTGCTGTGGATCAACTTCACGTCGAAACTCGTGCTGTTCTGCGCCTCCTGGACGGCGACGCAGAGCAAGGAGGTCGAACTCGCCCCCGAGGTCAGCGGCGACGTCGTACCAGATCCGGCAACGGCCAACGGCGGTTGACCAGGAACGCGCCCGCCGCGAGCAGCACCAGCAGCCCGCCGGCGATCGCCAGCGCGACCCCCGCGCCGCGGGAGCCGCCCCCCGAGGTGGCGCTCGCCACCGGCTTTGCCGAAGCCCCGGCGCCGGCCACGGCTCCGGCTCCGGCTCCGGCCGCGGTGGTGGTGCCGGACGAAAGCCTCACCATCCCGGCCGCGCCGACATGCCGCCGTCCACCA
>NZ_JBEXCW010000085.1:0-30291 GCF_040605435.1 Streptomyces sp. NPDC005574 | reverse complement strand
CGGTCCGACAACCGCTCACCAGATGACTTCAACTGACCCGCTCTTGCCACGCCAACAACAACGACCGGATTGCCCCTAAGTTACCGGTATTGAGGCTAGGACTTGTCGGGCCGATCATGCGTCTGTTGCGTGTCCGGATCGTTGAACGGGCATGGGGCGGGGTGATCTGACGGATGCGGAGTGGGAACGGCTGCGGCCCTTCCTGCCGGTCAGTAACGATCGTTGTGGCCGGTGGCGGGATCACCGGCAGGTGATCGACGGGATTTTGCATCGGGTGCGGACCGGTGTTCAGTGGCGTGACCTGCCCGAGAGGTTCGGGCCGTGGAAAACTGTCTACGAACGCCACCGGCTGTGGTCGGCCGACGGGACCTGGGAGCGTCTGCTCCAGCAGATCCAGGCTGCGGCCGACAACTTCGGCGAGGTCGACTGGGACGTCTCGGTGGACTCCACCATCGTGCGGGCCCACCAGCACGCGGCCGGCGCCCGCATCGACCAGCCACCCGCGCCAAAAGGGGCCACAATCGGAGAACACCAGGGCGAAATTCCGTGGCAGAGCCTTCTTCCCCGCCTGGTGGAGGTGGCGCTGGAGCTGAGGGCCTGGGCCGCTCGCGCGGCGGGTTCACCAGCAAAATCCACCTGAGCGCGGACGGCCGCTGCCGCCCACTGTCCCTCATCATCACCGCAGGCCAGCGGGCAGACTGCACCCAGTTCATCGGCGTTCTGGAGAAGATCCGAGTGCCCCGGATCGGATTGGGCAGGCCGCGCCAGAAGCCTGCGAGCCTGGCAGCCGACAAGGCATACAGCAACGGCCCCATCCGCGAATACCTGCGACGCCGGGGCATCCGGCACACCATCCCGGAGAAGACCGATAGCCAGGCCGCCCGCCTACGAAGGGCTCACGCGGCGGACGGCCACCCGGATTCGATACAGAGCGGTACAAGAAACGCAACACCGTCGAACGGGCGATCAACCGTCTGAAGCAGCACCGGGCGGTCGCCACCCGTTATGACAAACGCGGCTACGTCTTCCTCGGCACCATGACCGCAGCAGCTTTGGTCATCTGGCTACGAACATGAGCGGCCGGGCAGGCCCAGGGCCTCAGAGTTGGCCGCAGTCGTCGATGACAATCTTCTTCGAAGTCCTGCCCGAATCAGAGCCATACGTCTCGACCTTCTTGATGTGTTCGTAGCCCTCGACCACGCTGCCGAACACAACGTGCTTGCCATCGAGCCAGTCGGGCGCCACAGTGCAGATGAAGAATTGTGAGCCGTTGGTGTTCGGCCCCGAGTTGGCCATGCTCAAGATGCCGGGGCGCGTGTGCTTCAGCGTAAAGTTCTCGTCCGGGAACTTTTCCCCGTAGATGCTCTTGCCGCCGGTGCCATTGTGGTTGGTGAAGTCCCCACCCTGGAGCATGAAGTTAGGGATGACGCGGTGGAAGGTCGAACCCTTGTAACCGAATCCGTTCTGGCCGGTCGTCAGTTCCAGGAAGTTCCGGGCGGTGTCGGGAACAACATCAGAGCGCAGTTCCATGACGACCCGGCCGATGTTCTCACCGCCGGCAGACAGGTCAAAGTAGACGCGTGGATTTGCCATGCGGCACATGATCGCATATTGCGGACGCTCCTCTGGTCATTGTCATCCTGGCAAGTTTCGCGGTCCAGGAGTGGCCGCGAAGTCAGACGGGGCCTGATGACCAGTCGGCGCAAGACTCTCCACCTCACCGACATCACTAGTCGTGCGTCTCCGGGTGCGCGAAACCTCGCCCTTCAGAGTGAAGGCACCAGTCCCCGCTAAGACTTGTCCGCCGATCCGGCTACGAACGTGATCGACCGGACAGGTCCTAGGCGCTCGACTTGCCGGCGATCGTGACTGCCTGGCAGTCATGACCCCGCCCGCTGCGATATCACCCGAACACAGTGCTGGATGCTGGACAGCGCCCGATACTGAGCGCAGTTGAGGGAGAGGAGCTGCAGACGATGCTGCGACGGTGGGCACAGCGGCGCTACGACAAATCGCAGGCGGAATACTGGCAGAGCATCGAGCCCATGCTTGAGCCTGGAGAGCAGAAAATTGCCAGTGCTCCTGCACGAAACCTGTGGGACGGCCCTCAGGATGGAGTCCTCTTCCTCACAGACCGGACTATCTACTGGGGTGCTTGGCTAGGGCAAGGCCGACGGACGAGGCCCATGTTTGCGCAAGACCTTCGAGAGTGTCCGAGTGCACTCATCGGCGAGCAAGGCTCGTTGGACATAGCGGTGAGTGGCGAGCAAATTGGATCTTTCGCCTCATTCACCCCAGCCCCCGGCGCCCAGTGGGGCTTCACTGAGTTCTGCAAGAGCTTCGGCCAAGCGATGGAGGACAGCAGAGAGCTGCCGCCAGCCACGGACGCACCTTCTGGCGATGCACGGTGAGTGTCTAACTGCGTGACAACGTCGACGAACGGCGACGGACGCGCGCATACACCGACGGACTATCACAGCAGATCAGACGAGCACTGCCCCAAGGTCAGCCGCCTACCCAAGTTGCTTCGGGACGAAGAAGTCGCCGCGCCAAGGCTTCGTCACCACGCTTCCGCCGTCGCTACTTGCTCTGTGGACGTCACCGGACTGCATGGCTGAGCACAGTGGGGGCGCAGCAAGGCACACGCGCGCCTGCCGGTCGGCGTACCCGACATCGTGGCTGATTTTCGTCGGCTGAGGTTCAGGCGGTCGCAAAAGGGTTCGTCTCTGCCTCGGTGTGCGATGCGTCTGCACCGGGTCGGCACAGCTCGACGGGGAGGGGAGCCCGGGTTGGTCTTTGGGCTCCCCTCCCCGTGCAGCAGGGAGGGCCGTCATCGACAGGCGATGTTGTGCGGCTGCTTCTTCAGATGCGGTGTGGTTCGTTCAGCGTCAGTAGGTGACCGCGGCTGATCGCGACGCGGAGTACGTCTCGTAGGGCCTCGGTCAGTTCCTTCGCCAGCCGGTGCTTTTCGCCCGGGTCCGTGTCCTGGTCGTCGAGCGTTTCGGAGGCTCGTTCCAGCAGCTCGGCGGCCGTACCGAGTTGGACCGCTTCGATGTTGTCCGCCAGGCGGGACATGAAGCCGTCCCGGTCGTCGGTGCTCAGGTAGCAGGGGTTTCCGCCGGGGCCCGACCATGGGAGGAGCCGCAGTTCGTCTTGTGCCGTCATCCTTGCGTCTGCCTCTCGTCGATCACGTGGTGGGTGGTGAAGACCGCGTCAATGCGGTCACCCGGGAAGGCCAGCAGTGCGGCTTCGACAACGCGCCCAGCGAGGTCGGTTGCCGTGCGCGTGATGGCGAGGACGGGCATCGTGGAGCCGATCCGAAGGGCCGATGCTTCATCCGGTGTCGGTAGGCGGGCGCGTACCGTCTCCCGGACAGCGGCCGGCGCAGAGCCGAGCACGGCGAATCTCGTGGCCGCTTCGCTGTACGCGGACTCGTCGTCGAGCACTCCGGCCGGTGCCAGGTCGCGCGGGAGGTAGATGCGGGCCAGTCCGTGCGGTGACGCTCCTTCGAGGCTGAGACACGAGAACTCGGCGACGGGACTGCCCATGGGCACGTTGAGCAAGGTCGTGAGATGTCCGTGCGCTTGAACCGTGTTGGTGCGAACGGTGACGCGCAGAGCCGCTTCGGCAGCGATCCACGGGTCCAGGATTCCCCAGCCGCCGACGTACATGATCTCGCGAAGGGAGCGACGGACGAAGTTGCCCTTGCCGTGGATCTTCTCGACGAGGCCTTCCCCTTGAAGTGCGGCGAGAGCACTCCGCAGAGTCAGCGTGCTGACCTTGTACCGGTCGGCCAAGTCGGCTTCGGACGGGAGGCGTTCACCGGGCTGGATACGGCCGGTCGTGATCTGTTGCCGGAGGTCGTCGGCGATGTCGTGATGGCGAGAAGGCACGGACCCGGTCACCGCCTTCTCAGCGACCGCACGGCGAGGAGCCGGGTGCGCGCGTGGATGGTCAGCAGCTCGCCCGACTCGAAGACCAGTTGCTTGGCCCCCTGGGGGAGTTGGAAGAGGTCTCTCACCCGGCAGGCGCGACCACCGAGTTGGATGACGTCGCCGCGCTGCACGGTGGCCGCGGTGACCTCGATGCTGGCGACCAGCGCGCCGCCGGGAGCCCATGCGCTCATCGCTCCACCTCCGCAGTGGGGAATCGGTCGGCTGCCGGATGGCACGGGCAGTCGCACGCCTCGTAGATCACAGGAAGGTCGACCGGGGCCGAAGCCGGGGAGGACTCCGTGCAGGCGGGGTGCGTGCCGATGCGGCAGGCGGTCGAGCGGTAGGGAACGGCCGAGGCGTCCGCGCTGCGGAGATGCCGGCGAGACGGCATTGAGGACATCGAGGGCATCAGTGGACCCCCGCGAGGACCGACCACGCATGGATCGGCAGATGGGGAGCGACAACCACCGAGCGCGTGCGCACACGCTTCTCCCAGGCCAGCACGTACGGACGGACGAGTGCGGTGCCTTCAACCGCGAGCGAGTGCCGACGGTCCGCATCCGTGGAGGCCCGCCCCAGGATGACCGTCAACGCGTCAGCGGACATGGGGACAGCGGTAACGGTCGGCGAGTGGACGGCCGTTAAGGGGCGGCGGTGCCTGCCCTTTGCGGAGTGACGCGCCCTGGTGAGAGATACGGCGCAGCGGATACGGTTGAGCACGCTGGTCAGCTCCTATCGCTGATGGCCCGGTCCCCCGACATCGCCCGTCGTGGGGACCGCTTTGCGTACGACCGCCCAGAGGGTGCGGCCGTTCAAGCTGGTGGCGACGAGCCCGAACCGATCGGCCTCGGCCACCACTTCCAGGACCTCCCGCCATGACTCGGTGGAGAGCGACTTCGGCACCTCCGCTTCGACCGACGTGTGCCGGGCGTGCTCCTCAAAGCGCGCGAGGAGCCCGACAGCGGTCAGCCGGGCAGCGATGGCCGCCGCGCTGACT
This sequence comes from Streptomyces sp. NPDC005574, assembly GCF_040605435.1. Taxonomy (NCBI): domain Bacteria; kingdom Bacillati; phylum Actinomycetota; class Actinomycetes; order Kitasatosporales; family Streptomycetaceae; genus Streptomyces; species Streptomyces sp. NPDC005574. The sequence continues at coordinate 25,359 of NZ_JBEXCW010000085.1, read as the reverse complement.
CCCGAAGTGGGCACAGGGCAGCCTCCGTCACTGGCAATCACTTTCAGTGAAGCTAGTTAACTAGATTAGAGCTAGTGGACTAGATTTTCCATATGCCTGAGCAGCCGCCCTATATCCGCATCGCCGACGAACTCCGGCAGCGCATCGCGGAGCACGTCTGGGAGCCGGGGGACCGCCTCCCCTCCCGCGCCCAGATCGGCCAGGAGTACGGCGTGGGCGAGAACGTGGTGCGACGGGCCCAGGAGTTGCTGATCTCCCAGGGCATGCTTGAGGGCCGCGCCGGTTCCGGCACGTATGTCGCTGAGCCCAGACAGCGAGTGCGAGTCGTCCGCTCGATGGCGCGCGAGCAGCGCGACGGGTCCCCGTTCCGCGCGGACATGAAGGCCGTCGGCAGACAGGGCGATTGGGAGAGCCGGACCGACGCCAAGGTCCCGGCGCCGACGGAGATCGCGGCGCGGCTCGGCCTCGCCGAGGGTGAGTTGTGCGTGCGGACGGCGTACGAATTCCTGGCGAACGGCAGGCCGGTGCAACTGTCGACGAGTTGGGAGCCGTACGACCTCATCGCGGGCACGCTCGTCGTCCTCCCTGAGGGAGGGCCTCACGCTGGGGCCGGAGTCGTGAACCGGATGGCCGCGATCGGCATCATCGTCAGCCACGCCGTCGAGCAGCCTGAGCCGAGGACGGCCACGGCCGAGGAAGCCTCACTCCTGGGCATCCAAAAGGCCGCACTCGTCACGCACATCCGGCGGACGTACTACAGCGACCAGGGACGGCCGGTCGAGACTGCGGACATCGTGGTGCCAGTCTCGTTGTGCGAGATCGCCTACGAGATCCCGATCAATCGCTAATCAGTCGCCCCCAACACTTCACGGCGGGCATCATGACGCGCGTGGGGATCGATGTGGAACTGCACTCTGCTCGGCCGGCACGCGGCTGGAAGAAGGCGCGTGCGACGTTCCTTCGAGGGTGCTACGGGCACGCGGAAGCGTTGGCCGACGCGCTGGGGTCGCTTCACTATCTCGGCGTCCCCAGCCGGCTTACCGCCGTCGACCTCTACGGGGACACGGTGATGAACGAACAGGAAGCCGCAGCAGCCCTCAGCGAGTTGCCCGGCTTGAGGGCGCTGTGCGCGGACGAGCGACAACGCGCGGCACTGGATGATCTCGCAGCGGTACTGGAACAGTGCGTGGCCACCCCGGGCAGCTACGTATGGTTCGCGGGCGACTGAGCCGCAGATGCCAGCGTCACAGTGTTTCCCACGGTGGAACGTGGCGACCTGAGCGGTCAGGCCTTTTGTGATCGTGTGGGATAGATGAGGGGAGAGACGAATGAGTCGCCGCAGAGAGACCCGGAAGGTCGCCGCAGTCGTGACCGCGACTGTGCGTGAGTGGAGGGACGAGGAGGGTTGGGGTGTCCTCGACTCGCCTCAGACTCCCGGAGGGTGTTTCGGCCACTACGCCGACATTCAGGCGCCCGGCTTTCGCACGCTGTCACCAGGGCAGCAGGTCGATCTCATCTGGGAGGCACCCGGCTTCAAGCAGGACGGGTACGACTACCGGGCGGTGAGCATCGTTCCTCGCCCCGTCTGACATCCACGGCTGACATCAACGAGGCCGGACGGCGGCATACGGCAGCGCCCCCGCACGACCGCCGGACCTGGCGACGACGGCACCAGGGGCGGGTGTAGATCGAACTCCTAAAGCGGTGCTCATGGACGAGCGCCCTCTCGGGCCGTGGAAGGGAGCTCAATGGTGACCAACGTGACCAGTGCCGACAGCTCGGCAGCAGGTCAGGGCGTTGATCGGTTAGGCGGCTGCACGTCACGGCCATCGATGATCAGTTGTGGCTGAGCTGTACTACCGAGGACGTGGCCAAGCACTGCAATCCCTCGTCGGCACTCGCGTCGACGACTGCACCTCCAAGCGCCGGTGGCACATCGCTGGAACTGGGAGCTGGGCACTGCAAAACGCACCATACTGGGCGTGACAGAACCGGGGGGGCATCAGCGATGTTGAGGCGATGGGCACAGCGGCGCTACGACAAAGTTCAGTCGGTGTACTGGCGAAGCATTGACCCCGCGCTTGAGCCTGGAGAGCGGAAGATCGTCAGCGCGTCTGCGCGGAACCTGTGGGATAGCCGAACAGGACGGTTTCCTGTTCCTTACGGATCGAACGAGCTACTGGGGCGCATGGCTGGGTGATGGAAGACAGGCCAGGCCCTTGTGTGCGCGGGCCTTCGAGACTGTCCGAGGCAACGCATAGGCGAGATGCTGCACACCAACTCCATCCACAAACCGCTTCACGCCACCGCATCAATCCGCTCAACACACACATCTCGAATGATCTTCAAGTCAACCAACGCCTGAGCCCGGGCCTCCTCATGACCGGGCAGCCCGCTGGTCACCTTCTCAACCGCTTCGCCGATTGCGGAGATAATCACTTTCGGGGCGAATCGCATACCGAAGACGTAGCCGGTGTCCACGCGAGTTCGCAAATCCAACTCCACCACCTCCCAGGCAACCATAACTTCCGAATGCGCTCCGGCTCCGGACGATTGCTCCAGCGCCCGGATCAGGGCCTGGATGTTCTTGTACGCCTGCGTGCACAATTTGCGGTAGCGGGTCCACATTTTATGCGTGGCCACCACGGTGGCAATTGCGACAGTAACCGCTAGAGCTGGTAGCACCTTGGTGTAGTCACGAGACATCGTCGGTAGCACGGCATATAGCAAAATAGCCACACCGCATGCCCCGTTAAAGTTCCCGACCGTCCGGCTGACCATTGCCCGAAGGACACGCCCCTCCAGCCGTTCAAGCAGTCTATCCTTCGGCTCAAACCAGTGCGCCAAGTAGGGAAAGAGAAGACAGAAGGCCAGCATTTTCTGAGCGTCCCCGTAGCGAGCGATGAATTGCTCTGGAGCTGCGAAGATCCTGTCAGCCACATTGAGTGGATAGAAGGAGATCTTGAACGCGATAACACCCCAGATCACCACCTTCGCCTTCTCTCGGCGAATGAACCATGCGGGCGTATGGAATGTTATTGTCAACCACTGACGCAGCCGACTACGCATGCGGCGTATAGGCTTCGGTGCCTGCAAACCAGGAGAGATCTTTCGCCAGTGACGTCCCGCCACAACAATGAGGGCGATACTGAAGATAAAGATCACGACCCCAACGGCCTGGCGCCCCGCCCCATAAAGCTGGTTGCCCCAGAGATTCAGCACAAACCCGACCGGCAAGAAGGCGAGCTTCCAGTGGGCGCGCACAAGGCCAACAGGCCGGTACCAGATCGACATACCACCATGCTCCGACTCAGTCACGGCGCGGCGGACTGGTTTGATGGAGATCAGAGGTTCAACGTCGTGAAGACCCGAGGGCCGGGGCCAACCGGGCCACTTGCCGCAGGCTTGGTCGAACTTCGCAAACAGAAGCCTGCTCGGGCAGCCTCTGCGGAACTGGATGCTGTCACCGCCACAGCGTTCCGATACGACGACCGCCACGCGCATCGTCATGGTGGCTACGGTGCGCCGGCGGCTGTCCTTGGTGCGAGCGAACCGTGTCGGTCGATGACCACGCTGCGCCTCCGTTGGCGCACCGCCTGGACCCGTCAATCACCGGGAGCCAGCAGACGTTGACCGAAGGGCCGGCCGTGAAGCGGGCAAGGTCGAGACAGTAGGCGTAGCAGCCCTCCCGGGGCAGCCCACGGAATTGGCTGTCGCAACAAGGCCCCACGTCTGGCCTGCCTCGCTTGCGCCCACGCCCGACCCCCGCGTCGATGCCGATGTGGCAAAAGCGCCATCGCTTCCGGGCGCGGAAGAGTCGTGCGCCCCTTTGCCGTATTTCGGCCACACCAGCAAGATCGCACGCGGATGATTCCGCATGATTTCAGCCGGAAGTGCGCCTGCCATATGCGCATGGAGTGGGCATCGCGGGACGACGCCCACGTCAAGGACATCGCACACATGAACGACAGGGGCATTCCAGACGGCATCTCCTGCGGCCGGAACAACTCTTCTCTCTGAGTGACAGCAAACGTACCGTCAGTCAGGTTTTGTGCCCGCAGGTAGGCCGCGGGGTGCGCAATCAACGGGGAGGGCATACAGCCATGGACCCACTGACGTTTCCGATGCTCGTCGGCACCGCGCTCACCGAGGCGGTCAAATTCCTGTTCGATCGAGCCGGGGCGGTCCTCGATCGACGCTCGGGCCGAGTTCCCCTAGAGGAACCGGAAGAGGTGGAAGGACGAAGCGGGCCGTTTACCGTCCACCCATCTGAACTGTCCGCTGCGCGAATCGAGCGCATCACCGAAGCCCGCGGAGCACTCCAGGTGTATCTGGCGCGTCCTGCGCTGCTACAGGGAGGCGATCCCGAGCTCAGGGAGCTCTTGGGTGGGCTGCGCCTGGACTTGGAGGAGATCTATGGGCGGCAGTTGCCCTTTGGCGACGAGGAAGAGCGGCCTGCCCGCCCGGGAGTCTCCGTCACACAACGCACGGACCACCTCGCCGGCCACCAGGTCGGCGTACGCGCGCAAGGCATTTCCCAACAGGGTCGCGTGCGCGTGGACCAGTCCGCGAGGGTCATCGAGGCGTCGGCGGAACAAGTAGGCACCGAGATCGACGGAACCATCGGCTGAGAGGCGACGCAACCGATGGCTTTCGACGACGAACCGGGCATTGCACATCGGCAGCCCGCTCCGGCTACTGGAGTGCCGCACAGCGCTACCGAAGATCCGCGCGTACGTCCACCACTGCTTGACCGGTACACAGATAAAGAAGAAAGCAACCGGGCGGAACACTACGGCAGTTCGGCTGACTTACACGCGACGGGCTCAGTGGCCAATACCGAGCCACCAACGGACTTCCGCGCGGCCGCGGTGACGGTGCCGAGCGCACAGTCTGTCTCCGGCCTCTCGCCGCATCCACCTGCCCCTGCCGCCCCACCGAACAGCTCGGAGCCATTGGCCCAGCAAGAAGCCGAGCGGGGCAGGAGGGCATCACCGTCCCCCGAGGCGATCGAGGCGGTCGGGCAAGCCGCCACGCTGCAGCGTGCCTTGATCAATCTAGGCGAGATGATCGGCACGAAGTACGTGTTCGAGCAGACCTTGGACGCGGACGCGCCCATCGACTCCGAGTACTTGGCGGTGATCCGCAAGGTCTATGCCGAGCCCCACTTCGAAGGCGTGGACCGGAGCCGCAGCCCGTTCGCGCAGGCACTGGCGTCCCTCCGGCCCTCGGGGTCAGTGCTGGTCATCAACCGTCCGCCGAACAGCAGCAGGACCACGACCGCCTACGCCTTTCTCGACCAGCTCGTGGAAGAAGGGCTGATCACAGATGTACGCCCACTCTCCTTCGGCGGCTCCCAGCACTTCCCCGCACGACGCCTACCTCACGACCACAGATGCGGCTTCCTGCTCGAACTGCCGCCGGACGAGGACGGCTTCCAGGTCGCCGACGCCTTCGGTTCCGGTCTGGGCAAGCTCGGCGAGCGGCTGGCCCGGCGGGACAACCGGCTCATCGTTCTCACCCGCCCGGAACAGTGGCAGCGCATCAGCCACGGCGCGCCGCCTGGCGTAGCCCCGGACCTTGGCAAGATCCGCCCGCACGACATCGCCACCCGCTGGCTGCTCGCCCAGGAGCCGTCGTTCCCCGTCAGTACCTGGCTCCGCAACACCGGTATACGCCGACTCATCGACGGGATGACACCCACGGACATCCTGAACGTCACTTCTCTCATGCTCGATGAGCACCGAAAGGCCGAACGTCTTGCTGCCGACGTCGCCTTGGGCTTAACCCGGGAATCGACACAGCAGACTTCCGCCGAGCGGCCCCTATCCCTCGACGCACAGATCGCCAACGTCGTGGCCGTCCTGAGCAACTGGGAGGACGCGCTCTACGAGTGGCACGAGCCAGAGGGCCACCTCCGGACCAGCTTCGAACGGAACTTCCTCCTGACCGCGGCCGTCCTGCGCGGCGACCCAGTGGGGCATGTGTACGCCAAGGCAGCGGAGTTGACCGACACGCTCGACAAGAAGAAGGACTCCGTCCCCATCCACGGGCAGCAAGCCCCTGGCGTGATCGCCATGACCAAGGCGATCAAGGCGCGGCGCGAGGAGGACGGCACCCTTCGCTTCGACCGCCCGCACTGGGACGACGCCGCGATCGAGTACTTCTGGAACGACCGCCCTTTGGCTCGCACGTCCTTCTTGAAGTGGCTCGCGCAGGTACCCATCGACGACACGGGGACGAACAAGGAAGCCCTGGAGACCATCACCAAGGACGCCCGCCGTGCCCTGGCGGGCCGCATCGGTGAGTTCGCGCTGCGCTGGGCCGTGCGTCATCGCAGGCAGGAACCATTGGAGGAGATCGCCAAGGCGTGGTACGCCCACGGCACGGACAGAGAACTGTGGCCTCTGGCCGTGGAGTTGCTCGACAACGCGGCGATCCACGCCGCGAGCGCGCCATACGTACACACCCTGTTGCTGTCCTGGGCCAAACGCAAAGAGCCCTCCCTCCAGCAGGCGGTCGTCGAGGTCTGCACGGGGCAGTTCGGACGTCGGCACACCGGAAAGGCGCTACGCCGCCTGAAGCGTGTGGCGAATATCGGACTTGAGGAGGTCGTGGGCAGCCTGCGCGAGGCGATCCAGGTGCTGTGGGCGGACACCTCCGTCCGGAAGACCCTCTTCGGGTACGTCGTCGACTGGTGCGGCGACGAGAAGATCAGGGACACCGTGGGCAAGCGCACATTCGCGGCTCTCGCCGCGTCTCCCGCGCCCAAGGCCGGCCGAGTGCCGCTAGTTCTGCACAACGGCACGACAACGGACACCGACGAGGAGGAGGAATTTCGCCCGCCCGTCTCCGGCCTGGTCACCGGATGGCGCACCCTCCTGCGTCAAGCGACTGGACCGGCAGGAGATCGCGAACTCGACCACGCCATCTACCTGTGGCTCGACGCGGCCCTCAAGCAGCCGTCGCTGCGATCACTCATCCTCGACACCCTCCGCCGGGCCGTGGACGTTCGCGGTCCTGAAGGTCCGACCCTGCGCGAAGCCCTCCGCACCTGCTCCCAGGTCTGGGTCCAGAGTGAGACCCGCCCATACTCACCCGACCGGGCGCACCTGAAGCAGGAGCTCTCCTCCCTCCTCGACGCCGACCTGGCCAAGGTCCAGAAGCGCCTTCTGACGGAAGCCCCCGAGGCTGAGGAGACGGAGGGGTCCGAAGCCGCATGAAGCGCCGTCCCATCCCCGAAGACGCCTCCGAGCCGGATGCCACCACATGGGTCTCCGCCTTCTCCGACCGGCCACGCAGCACGGACCCGACGCTCTGCTTCTGCGTGGACGTCCGGGCAACATGGCGGCGCCGTTACGACACCGACGTTCCTGCGGATCCGCGAGCTGCCGGGAGACTCGTCAGAGCCGTGATCGACAAGGCGGCAGCCAAGTGCGATGTCCTCCGCCCGGATGCCGCCGAGCAAGACATCGGAACCGCGCTCACCAAGGCCCTGCCGATCGGTGGCGAGGGAGTGATCGTCGTGGACGCCACCGTGAGCATCGATGTGGACGAACCCACCCGGCTGGCCGCGCTCGCCACCGAACAGCTGTGGCAGAGGCACCATCGTCAGGAAGAGCTGCTGCGCCGCGAGCTCGAACTGGATGAGCTGGCCCGTCGCCAGGCCCGAGCACGCGAGGAGTTCCTCCAGGAACACATCCTCGCCAACCCTGCCACCGCCCGGCTCTACACAGCCCTGGAAAGCGCGGCCGAGAACTGGCCGCGTCTGGGCGGGCCACCGACCGGTACGGATCTCGAAGAACTGGTCCGCACCGTCAGACAATGGCAACCCGGACAGCGGTGGGTCGTTGTTGCTCAGGTGCTCCACGATTTCGTCAGCAAGCTGACCCCCGAAGGCTGCAAGGAACTCCTGACCCTGCTCGCCGGCACCGTCAAGGCATTCGGCGACGAGGACGCCGCCCGTGCTCTCACCGCCATCGCCGGCGAGTTCCAGTGAAGGTGACGCTCCTGCGCTGGCTTCTCGATCCGGTCACCAGCGTGCTGGCGGTGCGCCTCCGTGCCCAAAACCACGGCAGTATGTCGTACGAGGCAGCCTGGCGACTGGCTCGCGTCACACGGCACCCCGACGAGATGGGGTACCGCCTGTACGGCCATCTCCCTGAGGACCCACGGAGATGACCGAGCCGTCATGACCGCAGCCAGCGTTACGTCGCCCGCTACCAGGACCTGACCCGATGCGGCGGGCAGGATCTTGAGGGCTGCAATCCGCCGGGCACGATAGAGGCACCGCCGACGCTGGGCGACGGTGCCCGGGGTGGCGCGGGATCAGCAGGCGTCGTACTTCCAAGCTCCGCCCTCAACCGTCCACGGCTGTCCCTGCTGGTCGAAGTTCGGCAGGCCCTTCACCTTGTACGAGATGCGGCCCATGGCCCCTGAGACAGTGGCGTGCACGTCCGTCGCCGGATGGTCAGGCCCGTAGTCCTTCGCGGCCTGCCCCACGGTGGCCGCGTACGTGGCCGGGTCTGCCTTGGCGCGACAGCGCTTCGACAGGAAGGCGTACCCCCCCCCCTCGCAGGCCCCTCCGAAGTAGAGGTTCACGTGCGTGTCCGCGACGCGCTCCAATTCGATGGCGTCGGGCGCCGTCGGGGCGGTGGTCGGCGTCTCGGCGGCCGTGGTGGGGCTGCTGCTCGTGGTGCCGGTCTTGTCGTCGCTGGACGAGGAGCAGGCGGCGAGGGTGGCGAACAGGACGGTGGTGAGTGCGATGGTGGCGCGGGTGCGAATGTATCCCCATGAACGGTGTGCTGGAGGGGGCATGGTGACACGCCGGGCACGGTTGGGGCCCCGCCCGGGGGAATTCGGCGGGGCCGTGGGACCAGTCTGCGGCCGCTGTTTCAGAAGCGGTGCGGTTCGCTCACCCCCAGGAGGTGACCGCGGCTGGTGGCGACGCGGAGCACGTCCCGGAGAGTCCCGGTCAGTTCCCCGGTCAACCGGCGTAGGTCCTCCGGGTCCGCGTCCTGGTCGTCGAGGGTGTCCGAGGCGTGCTCCAACAGGATTGCCGCCATGTCGAGTTGGTCCGCTTCGATGTTGTCCGCCAGACGGGACATGTAGCCGCCCCTGTCATCTGTGCTCAGGTAGCAGGGCTTGCCCTCCGGGCCCGACCACGGGAGCAGGCGCAGTTCGTTCCGTGCTGTCATCCCGGAGTCTGCCTCTCGTCGAGCGTGTGATGGGTGGTGAAGACCGCGTCGGCTCGATCCCCTGGGAAGACCAGAAGGGCCGCCTCGACCACTCGGCCGGTGAGGTCGGTCGCGACGCGTGTGATCGCCAGAACTGGCGCAGCGGAGGTGGTTCGGAGGGTCGACGACTCGTCCGGCGTCGGCGGGCGGGCGCATACCGTTTCCCGGACAGCGGCCGGCGGAGGACCGAGTATGGCGAACCTTTTGACTGCCTCCGGGCATGGGGATTCGTCGTCGAGCACTCCGGCCGGCGCCAGGTCGCGCGGGAGGTAGATACGGGCCAGTCCGTACGGTGACTCCCCCTCGTGGCTGACGCAGAAGAACTCTGCGAGAGGGCTGCCCGTCGGCACTCTCAGCAGAGTCGTCAGGTGCCCGTCGGCCTGGACCGTAGCGGTGCGAACGGTGACGCGCAGCGCCGCTTCGGCGGCGGTCCATGGGTCCAGCGTCCCCCAACCACCGACGTACATGATCCGGCTGAGGGGGCGGCGGACGAAGTTTCCCTTGCCGTGGATCTTCTCGACTATGCCTTCGCCCTGGAGAACCGCGAGGGCCCTCCGCAGCGTCACTGTGCTGACCTTGTACCTGACGGCCAAGTCGGTCTCGGACGGCAGTCGTTCGCCGGGCTTGAGGTGGCCGGTCGTGATCTGGTGCCGGAGATCATCGGCGATGTCGTGGTGGCGAGGAGGCACGGACCGGGTCACCGCCGCCTCATCATCCGCACGGCAGCGAGCCGGGTTCGCGTGTGTATGGTCAGCAACTCGCCCGATTCGAAAAGGATTTGCTTCGCGCCCTGGGAAAGCTGGAAGAGATCCTGCACCCGGCAGGCCCGGCCGCCGAGTTGGATGATGTCGCCGCGCTGCACGGTGGCCGCGGTCACCTCGACATTGGATGCCAGCGTGCCGCCGGGTGCCCGCTCCCTCACCGCAGCACCTCCGAAGGCGTCGTCTGGCCGGGCATCGAATGGCAGGGGCAGTCGCACGCCTCGTAGACCACCGGGAGGTCGACCGGCGCCGACGCCGGGGAGGACTCCGCGCAGGCGTGGTGGGTGCCGATCCGGCATGCGGTCGATCGGTAGGGGACGGCCGAGGCCTCCGTGACGCGGGTCTGTCGACGGGAAGGCATCAGTGGACCCCCACCAGGGCCGACCACGCGTCGGCCGGCAGATAGGGAGCGACGACCACTTCGCGTGTCCTCACGCGCTTCTCCCAGGCCAGTACGTACGGGCGGACCAGCGCGACGTCCTCACCCCTGAGCGTTTGCCGATGGCCCACGTCGTCGGAGACACGTCGGCGGGCGGCCGTCGTCCTGCCCGAGGACAGGGAGGAGGCGGGAGCGGCCGACGGCCCGGAGGTCGTTAAGGGGCGGCGGTGCCTGCCCCTGGGGAAGTGCCGTTCTCTGGTGAGCGAGACGGCACGGCGGATACGGTTGAGCACGCTGGTCAGCTCCTATCGCTGATGGCCCGGTCCCCCGACATGGCCCGTCGTGGGGGCCGTTTTGTGTACGACCGCCCAGAGGGTGCGGCCGTTCAGGCTGGTAGCGAGGAGGCCGAAGCGGTCGGCTTCCGCCACCACTTGCAGGACCTCCCGCCATGACTCGGCGGAGAGCGCGTCCGGCACCTCCGCTTCCACCGACGTGTGCCGGGGGTGTTCCTCCACTCGCGTGAGCAGCCCGAGGGCGGACAGCCGGGCGGCGAGGTCCGCCGCGCTAACTCCCGAAGCGGGCACAGGGCAGCCTCCGTCACCAGCGATCACTTTGAGTGAAGCTAGTTAACTAGATTAGAGCTAGTGGACTAGATTTTCCATATGCCTGAGCAGCCGCCCTATCTCCGCATCGCCGACGAACTCCGGCGGCGGATCGCGGAGCACGTGTGGGAGCCGGGCGACCGCCTGCCCTCCCGCGCCCAGATCGGCCAGGAGTGCGGCGTGGGCGAGAACGTGGTGCGCCGTGCTCAGGAGTTGCTGATCTCCCAGGGGGTTCTGGAAGGACGTGCTGGATCCGGTACGTACGTCGCTGAGCCGCGGTGGCGCGTGCGGGTGGTCCGTTCCTCCGCGCGCGAGCAGCCCACAGGGTCTCCCTTCCGCGCGGACATGAAGGCAGTCGGCAGGCAAGGGGACTGGGAGAGCCGGACCGACGCCAAGGTGCCGGCACCGGTGGAGATCGCGGCACGGTTGGGCATCGCCGAGGGTGAGCTGTGCGTCCGTACGACGTACGAGTTCCTGGCGGACGGCAGGCCAGTGCAGCTGTCGACGAGTTGGGAGCCGTACGACCTCACGGCCGGCACTCTCGTAGTCCTCCCCGAGGGAGGGCCGCATGCCGGGGCGGGTGTCGTGAATCGCATGGCCGCGATCGGCATCACCGTCGGCCACGCCGTAGAGCAGCCGGAGCCGCGGCAGGCGACCGCGGCGGAGGCGTCACTCCTGGGCATCCAGAAGGCCGCTCTCGTCACGCACATTCGGCGGACGTACTACAGCGATGAGGGGCAGCCCGTGGAGACGGCGGACATTGTGGTGCCCGCCGCTCACTGCGAGATCGTCTACGAGATTCCGATCAACCATCCGTAGTGGCTGGCCTGCGGGAGCCGGGGGTAGGTCTGCGGGTGTCGCGACTACCGTCGGCGTTGGATGTACCAACCGGCCACCAGCCCGATGAGAACGGCAACCACGAAGGCCCACACGGTCGTTGCGCCGTGGTACGAGCGGTAGGCAGTCAGAGCAAGCATGTTGAGGCGGATACCCCGGTCGGGTGGCCTCAGCCGATACGCGTCATCCGCCCCTCTGCCGAATGCGTGTCGAAGGTGCCGGACGTCCACGCTCGTCGCCCGAAGAGTGGCAGGTCAGAGGGCGTGTGCCGGTGATCTCGCCAAGCGCCTTCTAAGCGCCTGCTCTGAATTCCTGCACCCGGAGCCCCGACTTCGGCACCGCCCTCATCGCCGAGTCCGGCACGCAGGACAAGGTCGCCCAAGCTAAGGGCGGGATCGCCGAAGCCCTACCCACCAAGGGGCTCACTGTCCTCAGCGCCCCCCATTTCACGGCCGTGACCGAACGCGCCAACGCCCGCGTCATCACCTACGGCTTGGACGCACCGTCGGCATCCGTGCCACCGAGAACGCTCTCAAGGGCTCGGGCTGGCCCTCCTACGCGGGCGTCTCTCCCGGGGAAGCGGTCTCTTCCTGATCACCGTCATCTGGTGAGGTGGCGGCCTTTACAACCGCCCCCAGGAGGTCGGTGATGGTGTTCCGATATGCCTCCGCAAGTTCGGCAAGCATTTCGATAACAGCGGCCGTGCCGGGTTCGTCGACATCGACATCGGCGTCCGCGGAGGTCTCCACCTCGTCTCTCCGCTGGAGGGCTGCTGCTCTTCTTGGCGAGTGGGCCGCATACCGCAAGACAGCCGACTCCTGCTCGGTGAGATCGTGGCCGAATCTGTTCAGCCACTCTGCCTCGTCTTCCGGGCCTTCGGCGGTCGCCAGGTCTACCAGGATGGCCAAGACGTTGTGGTGAATCTCGTGCAGCCGCGCCGGCACGGTAGGCCGCGACCAACTGTCGTTTCCCGGTTCAGGTAGCGCATCGAGGGTCGTAGCCAGCTTCGCCGCGTATGGGGGCGGCCATCCGGAGGGCCACGAGGACCGGGCGTGCCAGAGTCGCAGGATCGCGTCCCGTGCCTCAGCAGCGCGGGCTGCGGCGTCCGGCGCTTTCCGCTCACGGGCCTGATCGGCTTCCGTCACGAGGCGAGCTGTGTGGTGTGCGAGCCACCGGACCAGGGTGTTGTTGGTGTGCTCGTCGCCGAACTCGGCCAGGATGCGTTCGCCCAGCTCAGCGACGGAGTCCACTGGCGGTGAGGTCTCCGGTGGCGTCGAGGAGATAGATGCGGCTGACGGGGATCCGGTACCCGTCTCGTCGTTGTCCAGTTCGGCGCCGTGCAATCTGAACCTCCGTGATCAGGCTTTTTCCTGTGGCGGCGAGATACCGCAACAATGTGTCCCGCCTGACGTGGACGCGGTAGCCAGATGAGACGAGGCTAGATTCTGGGTCACGTCCCGGGTCAGGGTCGGCCCATTGCTGAGCCTGCGCCACGATGCCTCCATCGTGCGCCATCAGCGTTAGATGGGCGGCGTCGACTGCCGTGCGGCTCTGAATCCTGAATGCCTTCCCTGGCAGGGGGGGTTCACGACGCAGCTCGTAGGCATATACATCGTGCCGGTCGAGGTATTCCGTGGGCTCGTAAGGACGCAGGATCCATCCGCTGAGGTGAAAGGCACCTTCGTCGACTTCGAATTCTTCCTCTTCTTCGTCGGGCAGCTTCCAGTCTGTCGGGTTGGAGGCCGAGGCGAGGGCGCGCTGCAGGTCGGCGGAATGGCGAGGATCCACAAGGGCCGAAGCCACGCTCACCGTCTCGAGGGTGCCGGAATCCTGGAGTCGTACACTCGCCGCCACACGGATCATGTCCGATACACCGCCTACCCCGTCGTCGATGGCTAGTCCGAGGGCACGATCGAAGTCAGCGAGCGCTGCAGTATCCCAGGTGGCGGACCGCGCCCGGGGCAGAAGGAACTCCGGATCGGCCGGGACCGGTGTCCCGAGGTCTGCGAGCCAGCCGGTCGGAGCCGGGAGGTGTGGTAGCAGCCAGTCCTCCCAGGAGTCATCTTGTTCATGTGCCAGGGTTCCGGCACGGACCGGACGGCCTTCATCAGCGAGGTGCCCGGCTGTGGCCATCATGGCGTGATACTCGATGTAGAGCCGGAGACTTTCCTCGCGAGGAATGCTTCCGTGCCTGTGACCGGTGCGTTCGTAGGAGCGCTCGTCGCGCAGCTCTCGGACATCGGTCCACCAATCGTCCGTGCTCCAACCCCATCGGTCGATGATGAATTCCTCGGCGGTCTCGGCGATGACGTCTACCTCGATGTCGAAGACCTCGGCCAGTGGCCCGTACCAATAGGGGATGGTGTCCATGGAATCGAAGTCGTAGCGACCGTTGCGGGAGGTTCTGTCGCGTCGCGCGTAACTGCGTCCGTAGTCCACGAACCAACTGGAGGGCTGGTTGGCCAGGCGAAGCATCTCGAACTGCGTGGGATCGGCGTTGGCTGCTGCCGCAACCGCCAGGCCAATGCGACGCGCCAGTTCACGGATCTGTGCATGAGGGAACACTCGATCAGTAGCGACGCGAATGAACTCACGGAAGTGCGCCGCAAGAATATTGGGACGCTCCACTGCCACCCGCTCAAGTGCCGCAAGAAGTGCGGCGATCGCCGAGAAGCTGTAGAACTGCAGGCTCGCGTCCCGGAAGGTTCCCGGCTCATTGTCGTCCAAGCGTCGCATGAGGTCCGCTACAAGCGACTCGGCGTCAGCAGCAGGGGAGGCGCCCAGTAGTTCGCGAGTGGAATGTGCCGCACGCCAGCGGAGTTCCCGCTGAGGGTGCCCGAAGGTGCTCCATAGCAGCAGGGAAACGGCCGTCGCCGCGCTCTTCCGTTCGGCGGCCTCGGTGTCGGGCGGAACACGGTCGTCGAGGAGCCCCAGAAGGGCCGAGCCGGCATCGGCGGAGGGGCACAGATGTCCAAGGAGGGCTGCGACGCTCCGCCATCCGTAGGCCCGCAGCCCCTGCCGTGCCTCCGGCAGGGCGGCCAGAGCGGCGTGGCGGATGGCCAAGTCGTCTCCGAAGACCCTTAGCTGTTCGATCGTGCTTTGAGTGTCATGCCCCCAGAGCACCTCGGTGAAGAGTCGACTAACCAGGTCGGGAAGCCTTGCAGCCGCCCATGTCGCTACCGCTGGTGTAGAACTCCAGCGGCGGACGTGGTCGGACAGGACAGCTAGCGCGTCATTCGTGTCCAGGTTCGGCAGCGACGCGACAGTTGTCAGAGCGTCCAGGCGCTGTCCGTAGGGGGTGTATTGGAGAACCGCCGTAATGAATCCACGCAGTTCTTCGCCGTAGACACGAGCGTCGGTCAGTGTTCGCACGTCCTCTGCCATCGACACCCAGCTGCGAGACGTGGCCCCGGACAGCAAGGCTTGAACCTCGGGAGCGTGACGCTTACTACCGCCCCAGTCTCTGCTGGAAGCTTGGCCAATGACCGAACCTTCCCGTACGTCTCCGAGCCGAATTACGGCTTCGAGCACCTGCCGGATGCTGCTCCCGTGCCCCATCTGCTCGGCAGCGTCGACAAGGTGCCGCGCCCTTGCCGGCTGATCGCGTGCGGGAACACGACGCCGCACCCATTCCGCCGCTCTCAACAGGACACGGCGGCACTCCTGCCTTTCCGTAGCACCGCTCGCCGCCAGCCTTTTGGCGATGTTGAGCTGCAGAAGCCAACGACCTCCGTCGTCGGCGATCAAGTGGTCCAGGAAGAGAAGCTGCTGCGAAGGGATCTCTCCGTTGTGAACTGCACCGGTCAGGGCGGCAGGCAAGGTGGACGAGAGCCCGATGCGGTCCTGGTCATCCCATCTGCTGGCAGCCGCAAGGCCGGTGAAGGGGTCCAGGCGAGCCGCCGCGCCGGCGATCTCCGCGTAGGGAATCTCGGCGGCTTCACTCACGTGCGGGGCCATCAGTTCCGCGGCTCGGACGAGACGCGCGGCGGTATCAGCCGGATCAAGACCGGAGTTGTCAGCGCGGTGGGCGAGGTCTACGTGGACCTCCAGGAGACGGGCCGCGTCGTCGTTGACCCCGGTCGCTGCTTCCACAGCCTGGTCGAAGAGATGTCTTCCCAGATCCACATCCACCTTCGCTCCCAGCTCCGCCAAACGAGCAAGGAGGTCAAGGCGTTCCCGTGCTGGATAGTCGTTGCTGTTGATGTAGTCGGCCGCCCTCGTGCACAGGTCGGCTGCCATGCCCTTGAGATGCGGGTGTGGCAGGAGAAGGGCCGCCAGTTCCATCCAGAGTTCAGGCGCACCGTCACGACGGATGGCCTCGGCGGCCCCGGCCAGACGATCGACGGCCTCCTGTGCCACTTGGGTGTCCAGGGCGGCGGAGGCCACTAGGCTTGCCCAGGCCGGATAGGACCTGTCGTACGTGAACCACCGGTGTGTGGCGCGCTCCATACGTGCAGCGATTCCTCGATCACAAAACGTGAGGACCTCTTCGGCGTCCGCTTGCCCCAAGGACGCGCGTGCGGCCAGCACGGCGGCTGCGGCGATGGCCTTCACGAGTTGGAGCCATTCATCGCGTTCGCGCGCCCGAGGGTCAGTGGTGCGACCCGTTTCGTCGGTGCGTGACTGCAGTGTGGCGGGAACGAGCGCGGCGACGTCCATGTCGTTGCCGGTGAGCACTGCGTCTGCGGCATGGCAGCGCAGAAGCACAGTGCCTGGCTCCGTGGATCCCGCATAGTTCGAAATACCGCTGGGCAGCGCCGTGGACCAGCGTTTAGCCAGGTCGGCAGTCTGCTGACGGTCGCCGTGCCGGAGCGCCTCGTCGAGCACTCGTGACTGCACCGGCAGAGGCTCGGCAGGCAGGTCCAACAGCAACGCGGCAAGTACTTCGTCGACCCACTCCGCGTCCGGCTCATCGGAAGGCGATACGACAGCGGCGAAGACGCGTGCCTGCGCCTCCGCCGGAACCCGGTATCTCTTCAACAACCGTCGTACGACGGCAGGATCGACATCATCCGCGAGGCGTTCTGCCAGTGCCACGGCGGCCTCCAACACGAGGTCACCGGGGCGCCATCGCCGCAGTTCTCTCAGCGCGGCCCTGACCCCGTCAAGTCGATAGCACGCCTCCGCTGCCGCGGCAACGTCGTCCGGCGTGACATCCCAGTGTTTGCCCTCCCCGTTCCGCTGAGCCATCCAGCGACGCAGCCAGCCCCCGGCGCTCTCCAGGTCAGCCCGGGCCCCGTCGTGCCGTTCGGGAGTACGGGACAGCACCGCAGCCGTCTGGAGGAACACCGGGGCGAGCCAAAACCCGCTCGGTGTGCGCAGTACGTGGGCTCGCAGGAGGTCCGGGTCCGTATAGCAGGCGACCAGCTTCAGATGTGACTCGGTCAGGCGCGACAGCGTGTCGAAACGGGACGCCGTGTCACAGCCCCGAACGGCCAGTCGTACGGCGGCTGCCGCGTCGGCCGTTTGTGCTGCGGCTCGCACAGCCAGGTCCAGGCGCCGGCCCTGGACCTCCTCTCGGCGGAAACCGTCCGCAATGCCGACAGGAGTGGCTTCTTCCAGGACAAGTTGCAGCAGCTCCTCCAGGCGGTTTGACGCTGCCAGATGGTCGGCCACGTGCGCTGCGGCGTCCACGTCGGTCGCCCGCGCGGCGAGACACAGATCCGCCAGTCGGCTGTGTGCCGCGATCACTTCGGAGGGATCCACGCAGTCCCTGACGTGCGTTTCGAAGTCTTCGTCCCGGAACTGGATCGAGTCGTCGACGACCTGGACTCCGGGGGTGAGCCCCGCTGCGAAGTTCCTGACGGCCGGCAGGTCGACGTCGAGAGCGGTGGCAAGTGTCTGAAGCGGCACCGGGCGGGAAAGCGCCAGCATCAATGCGAGCCACCGTAGACCACCGGCGTCCGCTCCGCCCACATGCAGAGCCGAGTCGATGAGGTCGTCGAAGACCGCCTTGGGGGTCCGCTCCGATTTCGCCAGTAGCGTGGACATGTCCCAGGCATGCTCGGCGGCTTGCTGAAGGACGTAGAACTGGGCTCTGGGATTCCCTTGAGTCCTGTCGTGGAAAGCGTGGGCGTCCTCCTCGGAGGCGTCCGCCCGGTGCCGACGCAAGTGTGCCGCAGACGTGGGAGCGTCGAACGCTGCGAGCAGAACCTCCTCGGCCGCCGTCGTGGCCCCCAGCGAACCGACCCGATGGCTGCGGGCGGTGAGCACCACGGCGACTCGCTGGGGTAGTGCTAGGCGGACCAGCTCTGACAGAAAGGAGCGATTTCCGCATTCCCGAGCCGCTGTCGCGGCGTTGTCAGCAGCGTCGACGGCCAAGACCACCACGGCGTTCCGCGGGAGGCCGGCGACAGCTCCGTCGAGCGTGCGGCGGAGCCGCCGCCAAAGGTCCTCCTGCCGCTGCGAGACCGGAATGAGCAGTGGAGTTCCGCACAACTGCGCCAGTTCGTTGACCACTTGGGTGACGAATCGCTCCGGCGTGTGCCGCTCTTCACCTGCACTCAAGTAGTCTCCGCCGCCGTAGCAGTCGAAGTGGACAACCTGGGATCCCACCGGCAGGTGGTCGTTCATCTGGCGGATCGCCGTGGTCTTCCCAGCCCCGGCATGTCCGTGAGCCACCACGAGTCGTCCCGGATGCCTCATGACGGCGTCTGCGATGGAACGGGCACCGGGCGCGGGGAGCGGATCGGCAACTTCCGTGAACCGAGCAGGTGCCGGGTACAGATCCAGCAGTTCGGGAGCCCCTAGTTCCGCAAGGACGTCGCTTGCCGCCACTCCCTTGCGGTTGCTGTCTGGCAGTGCCTGCGCACGGACGAGGTGGAACAGCTTCAGGGCCGAGTCGTGGCCCTTGCCCGGTGTCAGCTCAGCCGCTCCAGACTGAACCGCGCGGGCCAGTGCAGCCCTGTCCATGGCGCCCGTCTGTGACAGATCAAGGGCGCCCATGAACGCGCAGAACTGCTGGCTGCTCAGCCGGGCGCCTACCGCCTCAGACAGAGACCGGGCAGTCGCAGCCTGCTCGGCAGGGAGCGCAGCGAGAAGAGCCCGGGTTTGGACCGCCTGCCCTTGGTCTGCAACCCACGCCGTCACAGCTGCTACAGAGGAGACCAGCTCGGGCGCGGCCGACTGGTTGCTGACCAACGCGATACGGGCCTTGGACGCGACATCAACCCCATGTTCGTCCACAAGCCGTCGATAGGCAGCCGCCAGATCCGCGATGACGGATCGTGCTGGCGTCGTAGTGCCGTTGGCGCGGTACCGCACGCTCTTCTTACAGAGCCTTGCCGTTGTCCATTCGGTGTCCGGGTGACGCGAGCTGTACTTCAGCTGCGACAGGACAAGAGCGTCTGCCGAAGCGGCATCGTCGCCCCCCAGGTACTCGGCAACGTCCACCGTCTCGTACTCGTCGTCTGGATCATCGACGTGGGCAAGACCTTCGAGTGTGACACGCCGGAGAATGGTGCCCGGCTCGACCAGTTTCAGCGCCCGGCTCGCCGCCCACCAGAAGTGGAAATCGTCTCCGGCATTCGACTCCGGCGCACCCACCCTGCTCCCCCTTAACACTGCACCGGTCGAGGCGACCAACGAGAGGGGCACAGAATATCCCCGAGATTACGGGCAGATCCCCAACTGTTGGACCACCGATGCGCGGCCCGCAGCCCCTCGCCCTGGATAAAGCAGAAACAGCGGGCATCGGCAGTGGGAGTTCCCTGGGACTCTTCTGGGCCTTCAACTCCACTGACGAGGACGAGCACGGATCAGACAAGAAGCCATCTGCACAAGTCAACGAGGCGTGATTGATCACATCCGATCAGCAGCAAGCAACCGCTTTTCACTCAGCGTCGCCCACCCTCGGCACCCCGTCGGCACTCGCCACTTGGCAGGGTCCGACCTGCTCAGCATGCCACCTGACACCCCATCAGAACGAGCGTCAAATGAGCGTCACGAGCGTCATTTCAGCGTCAAGATATCGCCCGTAACGCCCACACCGCACATAATGCGCACGCGCAAAACCGCAGGTCAAGAGCCCTTCGCAACCGGCTCAAGGATTGCCACGCACTCCACATGGTGCGTCATCGGGAACAGATCGAACGCCCGCAGCGTCCGCACCCGGTATCCGCCGTCCCGGAAGTACCCGAGGTCGCGGGCCAGGGCGGCCGGGTCGCACGCCACGTACGCGATCCTCCGCGCTCCCAGCGACGACAGGTGCTCCACCGTCTTCTTGCCGGCGCCCGCGCGGGGCGGGTCGAGGACGATGAGGTCGACCTCGCTGATGCCGGTGCGCGGCAGGACGGACTCGACCTTGCCCTGTTCGATGCGGACGCGGTCGAAGTCGGCGAGGTTGTGCCGGGCGTCCTCCACCGCGCGCTTGCCGGACTCGATGCCGAGCACCGCGCCCTTGTCGCCGAGGCGGTCGGCGAGTGCGCCGGCGAAGAGGCCGACGCCGCAGTACAGGTCGAGCGCCGACTCGCCCTTGCGCGGGAGCAGGCCCTGCATGACGGCCGTGACCAGGGTGTCCGCGGCCTTCGGGTGGACCTGCCAGAAGCCGCCGCTGCCGACGCGGTGGGTGCGGCCGTCGGCGCGCTCGCGGACGAAGGCGCGGCCGTGGACGCGGTGGATGCCGCCGTCGTGCTCCTCGACGCGCATGACCGAGACGGGCCGGTCGAGTTCCACGAGGGGCAGGCGGGCGCCGGGGCGGGGCTCCAGGATCACCATGCGGTCCTGGGAGCCGGTCGCGGCGATCGCGTCCACGGACTCCATGCCGGACCAGTCGCGGTCCTCGATGCCCAGCTCGCTGACTCCGGGGGCGGCGATCATGCAGTGCTCGATCGGCTCGACCTCGTGCGAGCGGTGGCGGCGCAGCCCGGCGTTGCCGTCCACGTCCACGGCGTACTGCATGCGGGTCCGCCACTGCGGGACCTCGCCGGCCGGCAGCTTGTCGCCCTCGGCGGGCAGCACCGTGCCGTCCCAGCCGGCCTCCTCGGGTGTGAGGCCGGCGAGCCGCTGGAGCTGCTCGGCGACGACCTCGCCCTTGAGCCGGCGCTGGGCGCCCGGCTTGGCGTGCTGCCAGTCGCAGCCTCCGCAGCGGCCGGGACCGGCGTACGGGCAGGGCGCCGGGATGCGGTCCTTCGAGGCGTCCAGGATCTCCACGGCGTCCGCCCGCAGGAACCGGGCGCCTTCCTCGCCCTCGGTCACCCGGGCGACGACGCGCTCACCCGGCAGCGTGTGCCGGACGAACAGCACCTGGCCCTCGGCCGTACGGGCGATGCAGTGCCCGCCGTGGGCGACGGGGCCGACCTCGACCTCGTACTCCTCGCCGACCAGGGATTCCGCCTGCGACTTCTTCGGTTCTGCCTGCATGGCGGGGTGACTCCACAACATCGAAAGGGGTACGGGCGGACAACAGCCCTCCAGTCTACGCGCCGGGCACGGCGCTCAGTTCTACGCACCGGCCGCCACGCTCAGTTCTACGCACCGGCCGCCACGCGCGGTTCCACGCGCCGGCCGCCGCGCTCACTGCTTCGTGTTGGAGGACTCCTTGTGCCGGTCGTGGGCGGGCCCCCGCCGCACCGCGCCGGGCGCGTTCCACTCCTGCCGCTTGCGGGCCCGCTTCCTGGCGGCCTCGGAGGACTGGAGCTGGTAGGGCACCGAGGTCACCATGACGCCCGGCGTGAACAGCAGCCGTCCCTTGAGCCGGAGCGCGCTCTGGTTGTGCAGCAGGTGCTCGTACCAGTGACCGACCACGTACTCGGGGATGATCACGGACACCACGTCCCGCGGCGACTCCTTGCGCAGCCCCTTGACGTACTCGATGATCGGCCGCGTGATCTCGCGGTACGGCGAGTCGAGGACCTTCAGCGGGACGGTGATCCCGCGCCGCTCCCACTCCTCGCGCAGCGCCTTGGTCTCCACCGGGTCGACGTTGACGCTGAGCGCCTCCAGCGAGTCCGAGCGCATCAGCTTGGCGTAGGCGAGGGCACGCAGCGCCGGGCGGTGGATCTTGGAGATCAGCACGACCGAGTGGACGCGGGAGGGCCGGAGGGTGTCGTCGCTCGGGCCCTCGGGGGCGACGAGTTCCTCGGACACCCGGTCGTAGTGCTTACGGATCGCCGTCATCGTCGCGTAGAAGATGCACATGCCCAGCAGCGCCACCCAGGCGCCGTGCGTGAACTTGGTGACCAGGACGACGACCAGCACCAGGCCGGTGAAGAAGGCACCGAAGGCGTTGATCGCGCGCGAGCGGACCATGTGGGTGCGCTTGGCCTGGTCCTTCTCGGCCGCCAGGTGGCGGTTCCAGTGGCGGACCATGCCGGTCTGGCTGAGCGTGAACGACACGAACACGCCGACGATGTAGAGCTGGATCAGGCGGGTCGAGTCGGCGCCGTAGATCCACACCAGGAGTCCGGCCGCGCCGGCGAGCAGCACGATGCCGTTGGAGAAGGCGAGGCGGTCGCCGCGGGTGTGCAGCTGGCGCGGGAGGTAGCGGTCCTGGGCGAGGATCGAGCCGAGCAGCGGGAAGCCGTTGTACGCGGTGTTCGCGGCCAGGAACAGCACCAGCGCGGTGGCCGCCGCCAGCACGATGAACAGGAAGCTGTCCTTGCCGAAGACGGCCTCGGCGACCTGCGAGATCACCGGGTTCTGAACGTAGTCGGCGCCCACCGCGACACCGTTGTGGATCAGGTCGGTGGCGGGGTTCTCGGCCATCCGGACCTTGGTCGTCATGGCCAGCGCGATGATGCCGCAGAACATGGAGACGGCGAGCAGGCCCATCGCCGCAAGGGTGCTCGCCGCGTTCTTCGACTTGGGCTTGCGGAAGGCCGGGACACCGTTGGAGATCGCCTCGACGCCGGTGAGCGCGGCACAGCCGGAGGAGAAGGCGCGCAGCAGCAGGAACACCAGGGCGAAACCGGCCAGGCCCTGGTGCTCGGCCTTGATCTCGTACGACGCGGTCGGCGCCCGCATGGCGTCGCCGAGGACCAGCCCACGGAACGCGCCCCAGGCGATCATGATGAAGACGCCGGCGACGAAGACGTACGTCGGCACCGCGAACAGCGAGCCGGACTCCTTGACCCCGCGCAGGTTCATCAGCGTGAGCAGCACGATCACCGCGATGGCGCACGGCACCTTGTGCTCGACCACGAAGGGGATCGCGGAGCCGAGGTTCTCGATGCCGGAGGCGATGGAGACGGCCACGGTGAGCACGTAGTCGACGAGCAGGGCGCTGGCGACCGTGAGGCCCGCCCGGGGGCCGAGGTTGGTGGTCGCCACCTCGTAGTCGCCGCCGCCGCTGGGGTAGGCGTGGACGTTCTGGCGGTAGGAGGCGACCACCGTGAACATCAGCACGACGACCGCCAGGGCGATCCACGGGCTGAAGTGGTAGGCCGACACGCCCGCGATGGACAGGACCAGCAGCACCTCTCCGGGGGCGTACGCCACGGAGGACAGCGGGTCGGAGGCGAAGACGGGGAGTGCGATGCGCTTCGGCAGGAGCGTTTCCCCGAGCCGATCACTGCGCAGTGCGCGCCCGATCAGAATCCGTTTGGGCACGTCGGTCAGTTTGGACACAACAGAGGATCGTATGCGTTCGAACGGGCGGCCGCCCACCCGCCACCCCACATCCGTCCTCCGACTGCCCCCGGTCCGCTCTCCGTAGGCCCTCCCTCTGCCCTCCGAGTGAAATCGGGGGCGGCCCGGCTGCGGATTCCGCAGGGTGCCCGACGGTCATGCCTATATGACAAAACCCGCCCGCTTTCCCGGCCGTTGCCGCCTCCGGAGGTTCCATGCACACGACCGCAGAGCTCATCGGCGCCGCAGCCGCCCTCGTCGGCCTCGGAATCCTGACTCTTGTCAGCGTCCGCAGCATCAGCCGCCGCTGACGGCGGCCGCTGGCCGTGGCCGGTCCCGCGCCGGCCGTCACCGACCGCCGCCGCGATCCCGGAATCGGTCCCCGTACCGACCGCGATCCCGGGATCGGTCCCCGAACCGGTCGCGGCATCGGTCCCGGCACCAGCCACCCTCGATCGCACCGCCGCCGCGGCAACCGTGCACAGGGGTGCCGCCGTCCTACCGCGCGTGTGTAGCTTGGGCGTCGGTCTGAGACCCTGATGTGGCTGAGCAGTAACTATTGACATCGGAAGGACGGTCGTGCACATCGTCATCATGGGCTGCGGAAGAGTGGGTTCCGCTCTTGCCCAGACCCTGGAGCAACAGGGGCACACGGTCGCCGTCGTCGACCACGACCCCACCGCCTTCCGACGACTGGGCTCCGGGTTCGGGGGCCGTCGCGTCACCGGCGTCGGCTTCGACCAGGACACCCTGCGCGAGGCGGGCATCGAGGAGGCCGGCGCCTTCGCCGCGGTGTCCAGCGGTGACAACTCGAACATCATCGCGGCGCGCGTGGCCCGCGAGATGTTCGGCATCGAGAACGTCGCGGCCCGCATCTACGACCCCCGGCGGGCCGAGGTCTACCAGCGTCTGGGCATCCCCACCGTGGCCACCGTCCGCTGGACCGCTGACCAGATGCTGCGCCGGCTGCTGCCCTCCGGGGCGGAGCCCCTGTGGCGCGACCCCACCGGCGGCGTGCAGCTCGCCGAGGTGCACACCTCCACGGCCTGGGTCGGGCACAAGATCAGCAGGCTGCAGGAGGAGACGGGCGTCCGGGTGGCGTTCGTGACCCGGCTCGGCGAGGCGATCCTGCCCAGCTCGCAGACCGTGCTGCAGGAGGGCGACCTGGTGCACGCCATGATGCGCACCGACGAGGTCGACAAGGTCGAGGCGGCGTTCGCCCAGGGTCCCGAAGAGGAGAGCGGTCACTGATGAGGGTCGCCATTGCCGGCGCCGGTGCGGTCGGCCGCTCGATCGCGGGCGAACTGCTGGAGAACGGCCACGAGGTCCTTCTCATCGACAAGGCTCCGACCGCCATCTCGGTCGAACGCGTCCCGCGGGCCGAGTGGCTGCTCGCCGACGCCTGCGAGATCACCTCCCTCGACGAGGCCGCGCTCCAGCGCTGCAACGTCGTGATCGCCGCGACCGGCGACGACAAGGTCAACCTGGTCGTCTCCCTGCTGGCGAAGACGGAGTACGGCGTCCCGCGGGTCGTCGCCCGCGTGAACAACCCGAAGAACGAGTGGCTGTTCAACGAGGCGTGGGGCGTGGACGTGGCCGTCTCCACCCCGCGTCTGATGTCGGCCCTGGTCGAGGAGGCGGTCAGCGTCGGCGACCTGGTCCGCCTGCTGCGCTTCAGCCACGGGGACGCGAACCTGGTGGAGCTGACCCTGCCTGAGGAGTCGGCGCTGGCCGGCACGCAGGTCGGTGACGTGGAGTGGCCCGAGGACACCTCGCTGGTCACGATCATCCGCGGCACCCGGGTGCTCACGCCGTCCCGGGAGGACTCCCTGGAGGCGGGCGACGAGCTGCTGTTCGTGGCCGCGCAGGCCCGCGAGGAACAGCTGGAGGACCTCCTGTCGGTCCGCCGCCAGCACACGGCGGACTGACCCCCCGAAAGGGTTACGACGGCGAAGGGCGCCCCGGATGTCCGGGGCGCC
>NZ_JBEXCW010000084.1:0-31834 GCF_040605435.1 Streptomyces sp. NPDC005574 | reverse complement strand
CCCGTTCGCGCACGACGCTTCCCCCGGCTCTTGAAGTCCTGGACGGTTCAATGCCCGGCGAGAGGGGCCCCGAAGCACAAGCCACCTGCTCCGATCCCTCTTGATCAAGGAGTGGACGGAGGGCCCCAACCCACCCTCCCACTGGGCGGGTTGACGTGCCGCATTCGGCTTGCCACGCAGCGAAAGGATCGTCCAGCACGCCCGAAGGCCGTCCCGTGAGCCGTCTCCCGACCACGGTGAACCACCCCGGTCACGGCACTAGGCGTACACCTCGCGCAGGAAGCGCAGCACGATGCGCGCGAACGCCTCCGGTTGTTCCATCGTCGTGTAGTGGCCGGCGTTCTCGAGCCGCGTGCTGCGTCCGTCAGGGACGGTGTCCATCAGCGCGGTCACTGTCCGCAGGACGCCTGGCGCGTCCAGGGCGCCGTCGACGGCCAGCACCGGCACGGTGATGCGCCCGGCGCGGGCGGCCACGTCCTGGACCGGGACGCAGTGGTCCGGCTCGTCAGGGGTGTGCTTCGTCAGGGTGCGCAGCGCCATCTCCCGTATGTGGGACGTGATGTCGGGGGCGAGGTCGGCGAGGGTGCGGGTGGGTCCCGCCGCCCACTGGACGAACGCGTCGAGCCAGCCCGGGATGTCACCGGCGGCGAGCGCGGCAGCCCGGGCCTGCTGGTGCGCCGCGGACCAGGGGTCGCTGAGGTCGGGCGCGCCGATCCCGCGGCCGCTCACGACCAGGGCGCGGACGAGTTCGGGGTGCTCGATCGCGGTGTCCACGGCGGTGAGCGCGCCCATCGAGACACCGACCAGCGTCGAGGGGCCGTCGAGGTCGAGATGGCGCAGCAGGGCGGCGAGATCGTCGGTCGGACGGAACGGCCCGCTCGCGTTCGCGGAGAACCCGTGGCCGCGGGCGTCCGGGGCGATGACCCGGTAGCCCTCGGCCACGAAACGGGGGGTCAGGTCGTCGAACTGGGTGTGGTCGGCGAAGCCGCTGTGCAGCAACACCAGCGGACGGCCGTCAGGGGGGCCGGCGTCGCGGTAGGCCAGCTTGCCGTCCTGCGATGCGAAGGTGTCGAACGCGGGGTCCGCGCCAGGGGTACGGGAGGAGATCGAAGCCTCGGTCATGACAACCAAGGTGCCATGTTTGGGTTCATCATGGCAACTCAGGTGTCATAATTGCCGAGTGACCGGGATCCAGCGCGACCTTTCGCCCGACGAACTGCCGGAACGGCTGATGGAGGTCTTCGCCCTCGTCGGACCGCTCTACCGCCGCGTCCAGCGCAGGATCGAGCAGGACGCCGCGCCGGACCTCTCCGTAGGCGTACGCGCCGTACTCGATCTGCTGCGGGAGCACGGGCCGATGACCGTCCCGCAGATGGGGCGGGCCCAGTCGCTGAGTCGGCAGTTCGTCCAGCGGATGGTCAACGACGCCGCCGCGGGCGGTCTCGTGGAGAGCATCCCGAACCCCGCGCACCAGCGCTCGTCCCTGATCCGTCTGACCGACGACGGCCGCACGGCGATCACCGCCGTGACCGCACGCGAACACGCCCTGCTGCGCCAGGCGAGCGGCAGCCTGACCGACGCGGATGTCACCGCCTGCGTGCGGGTGTTGAGCCGGATGCTGGAACTCTTCGACGACGTGGACGTCTCGGACGGCGATCCACCCCGGTAGCGCATGCCCGACGCATCGCACCCGCCTCACCGCGACGGCCGAGCCGCCTCACCGCAGCGGGTCGAGCCGCCTCGGCGCAACGAGCGAGCCGCCTCGGCACAACAGGCCGATCCGCCACGCCGACACCGTGAACGGCTTCGCCGAAAACCGGTCGAGCCACCCCACCGACTCGGTCGATCATGTACTCATGCCGCTCACCGAGACCCTCGTCCGCATAGACACCGACCTGGCCGCCGGCCGTGTCCCGATGGCGCGCCAGCGTCTGCGCGGGCTGGTGTCCTCCTTCCCGAACGACCTGACGCTCCGTCGCCGCCTCGCCGAGGTGTACCGGCTGTACGGCGAGCCCGCCGAGGCGGGGCGCTGGATGTACCTCGAAGCGGACCGGGACCCGGCGGAGACCGCCGCGTTCGAGGCGAGGCACCCGGCACCTCACCAGCGGATGAAGGCACTCGCGTGGAGTGGGCCCGAGTCCCGGGCGCGCTCCGACTTCGCCGAGAAGCAGCTGGCGGCGGTGCGGAGCGCCTGCTCCGAGGCACTGGGGCGCCCTGTCGACTGGGACACGGTGGCCCAGGGTGACGACACCGAACCGGGCTCCGGGAAAGGCTCGTTGAGTGGCGCGCTGGCGGGAGTCGGGTGCGTGGTGGTGGTCCTCGCGATGCTGGCGGTCTGGGTGAACGGGCTGGTCGCCCTCTTCGACTGACCCGGAGCGCTGGGGGTGTTGTGCCGCAGGTCGTGCCGCGCCGTATTGCCCGAGTCTGGCTGCATACCGAGCGCTTTGGGCCCGTGCACTTGCCGACGCCTTGACGATCCGTTCCCTGCGCGTTCAACCGGCAGCCTGTGCCCGCGTCGTGTGCCGTCCCTAAGGTCCCTGGAGGTTGCGGAGGAAGGGACTCATGGACACACTCCTCGCGGTCCGGGCTCGTGGGATCACCAAGTGCTTCGGTGACGTCGTGGCGCTCGACGGCGTCGATCTGGACGTGACGCAGGGACAGATCCACGGCCTGGTCGGACCGAACGGCGCCGGGAAGACGACCCTGCTCGGGCTCCTGCTGGGGCTGGCCGTCGCCGACGGCGGACGTCTCGACATCCTGGGTACGCCGGTCGGGCGGGCGCTCGCCGCACCCGAGGGTGTCGCCGGTTTCGTCGACGGACCCGGGCTCTACCCCTCGCTGACCGCCCGACAGAACCTCGCCGCGCTGGCCGCTCTCCGGGGCCGCGACGCGCGGACGGCGGGAGTCGACGACGTGCTCGACCAGGTCGGGCTCACCGACGTAGCCGGCGACCGGGCCCGCGGCTTCTCCCTCGGCATGCGCCAGCGGCTCGGACTCGCGGCCGCCCTGCTCACCAGGCCCCGGCTGCTCGTGCTCGACGAGCCGTCCAACGGGCTCGACCCGGCAGGCAAACGACACGTCAACAGTGTTCTGACCCGGCTCGCGGCGGAGGGGACCAGCGTGGTGCTCTCCAGCCACCGTATGGACGATCTCGAAGCGCTGTGCTCCGAGGTCACCATCGTCGCCACCGGACGTGTCGTCTTCTCCGGCCCGCTGGGCAAGCTGGCCGCCGAGAGCCGTGCACTCGACTACCGGCTGCGCACCTCCGACCCGGAGGCCGCCCGCGGGCTGGCCGACGACACGGCGGGCGTCCGCGTCCTCGCCGACGCCGGGCCGCCGGGCGATGCCGGTGTCCTCCTGGTGCGCACGCTGGTGCCCGCCCTCGACGACCTGGTGGTGCGGCTCGTGCGCGCGGGCATCGCGGTGCGTGAACTGGCGCCCGTCGTCTCGCCGTTGGAGGCCGCGTTCCTCGCCCTCACCGAGCGGCCGGACACCGGGCGGCCAGGGAACAAGGAGCCGGGCAACAAGCAGCAGGAGACCGGCAGATGACCGCGACCATGCCCCTGCCCGACCGGCGCGTCGCCGCCCCGCCCCGCGTGTCGGTGGCCCGCTGCTACCGCTTCGAACTGGTCAAGCTGGTCTCCCAGTGGCGCATCCGGCTGTCGGTGTCGGCCTGTTGGATCGTGCCGGGGCTCTTCGTCGCCGCGGTGAGCCGGCAGAGCACCCTGCCCTCCGACACCCTCTTCGGCCGTTGGATGCATGCCACGGGCTGGGCCGGACCGCTGGTGGTGCTCGGGTTCGCGGGCACCTGGGCGCTTCCGCTGCTGACCTCGGTCGTCGCCGGTGACGTGTTCGCCTCCGAGGACCGCCTCGGGACCTGGCGCCATCTGCTCGTGGCGGTCCGCTCACCTCGACGGATCTTCGTGGCGAAGGCGCTGGCCAGCCTGACCGTCATCCTGCTGCTCGTGGCCGGGCTGGGCTGTTCCAGCGCGGCCGGCGGGGTGGCGGCCGTCGGCGACCAGCCGCTGGTCGGTCTCGACGGCCATATTCTGACACCGTCGGACGCCGCCGGCCGGGTCGTGCTCGCTTGGGTGTGTGTCCTCGCGCCCACCCTGGCCCTCGCCGCGATCGGACTCCTGGGGTCCGTCGTGCTGGGACGCTCACCGATGGGGCTGCTTCTGCCCGCCCTTGTCGCGCTGGCCATGCAGCTCGCACAGATGCTGCCGCTGCCGGTGGCGGTACGCCTCGCCCTGCCCGGCTACGCCTTCATCGCCTGGAATGGGCTGTTCACCGGCCCGGTGCAGCTCGGCCCGCTGCTGATCGGCGTCGCCGTGAGCCTGGTGTGGGCCATGGCCGTCACCGCGCTGGCGTATCTGCTGTTCCTGCGGCGGGACTTCACCAACCTCACCGGTGACGGCGGCGGGCGCCGCGCCATCACCACCGGGCTGGTGCCGCCGCTCGCGCTGCTCGCACTCACCGTCGCGGTCGTCGCCGCCACCATCCCGGCGACGGGTTCCGGCATCCGGCAGGACAAGGTCCAGCGGTCGGTCGCCACGACGTTCGCCCACCTCTACCGCCGGCAGACGGACCAGCTCAACCGTCCCGACGTCACCGAGGCGCAGCTGCGGGTCACGGCGGTGTGCGACAAGGGCGACGGCCAGGTGACGGCCGAGGGAGCGGGCAACGACTGGCGGTGCGTCGTCACCTGGCATCTGCCCGGCGTTCAGGCCGCGGGGACGGCCGTCTACCAACTCGACATCACCGCGGACGGGCGGTTCGTCGCCGACGGCGACGGGCCGAAGGAAGTGAACGGCTACTTCCTGGTGCGGACACCGACCGGCAACGCACCCAACCCGTTGTGGCAGTTCGACAGCAACGTCGAACTGCTCTCCACCACCCGGAAGGGATAGCACCATGCAGGTAACGCGCCGTCGCCGGCGGGTCGAGAAGGAGCAGTTCGTCTTCTTCGGCAGACGCATCGGCCGCCGGACGACGCTGGTGACCGCGGGCGTCACCGCCGTCGCCCTCGCCGCCACCGGCACCGCCTTCGCCCAGACCCACCAGTTCGGCACCCAGCAGGTCGGCCAGAGCACCGACCAGGGCCAGGTCATCTCCAGCGACCAGTACATCGCCCCGTACGGTGACCGCCTTGTCATCGACAACGGCAAGATCATGTCGTCCTCGGTCAGCCCCGACGGCAGCCACCTGGCGGCCTCGATCACCGACGGCGGGCTGGCCCTGTCCATCGTGGACCTGAAGACCTGGAAGGTGCAGCAGCTCGTCGGCAACTCCGCGTCGGCGAACCTGCGCATCAGCGGCAACGCCGTGGGCCAGGAAGGCCCCACGTACTCGCCCGACGGTTCACAGCTGTGGCTGGGCCAGACCGACGGCTACACCAGGTTCACCGTCAAGGCCGACGGCAGCCTCGCCGACCCGAAGACCGTGAAGATCCCGGCGGACGGCGCCAAGCACGCGCTGGTGGGGGAGGCGGTGTTCTCCGCCGACGGCTCCACCGTGTACTCCGCGGTCAACGGCCAGAACCGGGTGGTCGCCATCGACGCGGCGACCGGGGCCGTGCAGCAGAGCTGGAGCGTCGGCAACGCCCCGCGTGACCTGGTCGAGGTCGGCACCAAGCTCTACGTCAGCAACGAGGGCGGGCGTCCGGCGAAGCCCGGCGACACCACGATCAACTCCTACAACACCCAGGTTCCGGCGAGCCCGGTGACCGCCGCCACCACCACGGGCACGGTCAGTGTCATCGACCTGGCGAACCCGGCCAACGCCGTCGCGAGCATCGACGTCGGTCTGCACCCCACCGCGCTGTACGCGAAGAAGGGGGCGGTGTTCGTCACCAACACCGCCACCAACGACGTGTCGGTCATCGACACCGCCCGCGACGAGGTCGTACAGACCATCGCCACCCGGCCGTGGCCGGAGGCGTCGGTGGGCTACGAACCCGACGCGGTCACCCTCACCGACGACGGGCACCTGCTGGTGACGCTCGGCCGCGCCGACGCGGTCGCCGTCTACCGGTACACCGGCCCGCAGGACCCCGTCAGTTACGTCGGCCTGCTGCCGACCGACTACTTCCCCGCGGAGATCGCCACCGTCGGCGACACCGTGGTGGTGTCCAACACCCGCGGTGTCGACGCCCGCCGCCCCACGACCAGCGCCGGGCACGCCACCCACGACACGACGTCGAGCGTGCAGCACTTCACGCTGCCGAGCGACCGCGTCATCAGGTCCCAGACCGCCAAGGTCTTCAGGCAGAACGGCTGGACCGGCGACGCGGTCGACGCGGCGCGGGGCCGGGACAAGGGCAAGGCGAAACCGGTACCGGTGCCCGTGCGGCTCGGCGACCCCTCCACGATCAAGCACGTCTTCCTCATCGTGAAGGAGAACCGGACCTACGACCAGCTCTTCGGCGACCTTCCGCAGGGCGACGGCGACCCGGCGCTGGCGGAGTTCGGCGAGAACGTGACGCCCAACCAGCACGCGTTGGCAGGGCAGTTCGGCCTCTACGACAACACCTACGACATCGGCACCAACTCGGCCGAGGGCCACAACTGGCTGATGCAGGCGGACAATCCGGAGTACACCGAGTCCTCGGCCGGTGAGTACGCGCGCAGTTACGACACCGAGGACGACGCGCTCGGCCACCAACGGACCGGCTTCCTGTGGACCGGCGCGCAGGCGGTCGGCAAGTCCGTGCGGGACTTCGGCGAGTTCCAGCAGTTCCTGACCAAGCCGGCCGACGCGAGCTGGCAGAACCTGTACTGCGACGCCAGGAACATGGCAGCGACCGGGCAGGACACCGCCTACCCCCTCCACTCGTCCTCGCCGATCCCGTCGCTCAACGACGTGTCGGTGCCCGGCTTCCCGAAGTTCGACACCAGCGTCCCGGACGTCTACCGGTCCCAGATCTGGAAGCAGGACTTCGAGAAGAACGGGCCGGCGAACCTGAACATGTTCTGGCTCTCCAGCGACCACACCGGCGGCCCGGCGAACGCGGCCGCCCAGGTAGCGGACAACGACCTCGCGACCGGCAGGATCGTCGACGAGATCTCGCACAGCAGGTACTGGAAGGACTCGGCGATCTTCGTGGTCGAGGACGACTCCCAGGCCGGCCTCGACCACGTCGACGGCCACCGAGCCCCGATCCAGATCATCAGCCCCTGGGCCCGGCACGGCGTCGTCGACAACCACTACTACTCGCAGATCACCATGATCCGCACCATCGAGCAGATCCTCGGGATCCACCCGATGAACCAGAAGGACAGCGCGGCCAGCCCGATGAGCGCCGCCTTCACCCGGAAGGCGGACTTCACGCCGTTCACCGCGCTGCCCAACCGGACCTCGCTGACCGCGGGCCTCGCGACGCCGCCGTCCTGCGGCGTGGACACCCCGGCGCCGCAGGACCCGAAGGCGGCGGCCGCGCCGTCGGCGAAGGTGCCCGCGGCGAAGCGGGACCTCGCCGCGAAGTGGGACGTGTGGAAGACCCACCAGCGGCTGACCGGACCGAACGCCGTTCCCGACTTCGCCAACCCCGCGCAGATGAACCACTTCACGTGGTACCAGACGCACGACTGGGCGAAGCCCTACCCCGGTGAGAGCAGGATCTTCGCTCCGCAGGACGTGCCGGGCGCCTACCTCCCGTCGTCGGAGAACGACGGCTGAGGCGAGCTCTCCGCGACGAGGGGCCCTGACCGGCGTCACCGCCGGTCAGGGCCCCTTCCGCGTGCGCTGCCACGGACCTGTGGACGGCCCGGGCCCCGTCAGGCGAGGTGCGCGGCCTGTTCCTTCGTCCCGCGGGGCGCGCTCTCCCGGCGCGGCAGCAGGAGCGGGGTGGCCAGGAGGAGGACCCCGGCGGCCGCGATCGCGGTGCGGGTACCGGCGACGGCCGCCAGCACACCCCAGGCGGCGGTGAGCGCCGCGATGGCCGTACTGGTGCTGACCGACCACGCGGTGAGCGTACGGGCGATCCGGTCCGGGTCGGTGTGGTCGAGCCGGTAGGTGGCCAGCACCGGGTTGAACAGGCCGCAGCAGGTCACCAGGCCGAGTTGGACGGCGATGATGAGCGCGATCCCCGGGAGACCGGGCCCGACGAACGCCAGACCGACGGGCCAGCACGCGCGCAGCGCCCCGGACGTGAGCATGACCTTGTGCAGCCCGAACCGGGTGACGAGCCGGCGGGCCAGGCGTGCGCCCACCAGGCCGCCGACGCAGGGGGCCGCGAAGGCGAGACCGTACTGCCAGGGCGCGAAACCGAGGGGACCGAGCAGGAGCACCGCGAGCAGCGGTTCCGTCGCCATGATCAGGCCGTTGACGGCGAGCGCGTTGAAGAACAGCGGGCGCAGCACGGGGTGGGCGAGGATGTGGCGCCAGCCTTCGAGCAGTTCGGCTCCGCGCAGCCGGTGCGCGGTCGCTCGCGCGGGGCGCGGTTCGCCGCCGCCGATGGCGCGGATGCCCAGCGCCGAGAGCAGATAGCTGAGGGCGTCGGCCACCACGGTCGTCATCGGCCCGAACATCCCGATCGCGGCTCCGCCGAGCGGCGGGCCGACGACCGTCGCCGTCCATGTCGTGGACTCGAAACGGCCGTTGGCGACGAGCAGGTCCTCCGGTGGGAGGAGTGCCTTGAGGTAGGCGCCGCCGGCCGCCCTGAAGGCGATGTCCGCCGCGGCGACGGCCACGGAGACCACGAGGAGCTGGGAGAAGGTGAGCCGGCCCAGGGCGTAGGCGGCGGGGACGCTCAGCAGCGCCGCGCAGCGGATCAGGTCCGTCGCCACCATGACCGGCCGCTTGCGGCGGAACTCCACCCACGGCCCCAGCGGCACCGCGACCAGGGCCCCCACCGCCCGCCCCGCGGCGGCCAGCGCCGCCACCTGCGTCGGGCCGGAGTGCAGCACGAGTACCGCGATCACGGAGAACGCGCCGAACCGCAGGCCGGTGCCGTACGCGCTGACGGCATACGCCGCCCACAACCAGCCGAACCGCCTCCCCAGCGCCCGCCTCCCCGCCATACCCCCGCGCCTCCCGCCGCTCGGAACACCCACTTCGGACCACCGGCATCCAAGCGGTTCACGCACGCGGGGATCAAACAACCGACCTGCGGGTCGGTACAACGAACGGTTGTGTCTGCGCGGTGGCGGTGGGCGGCGCCGCGTCTCGGCGGCGATGGCGGGTGGACCCGAACGCGGTCCGGGCGGCTCCGGACGTGCGCTCCTGCCGGGGCGTCCGGAATCCCTACCTGCGGCGACCCTCCTCGCGGCCCTGCTGGAACGCGTCGGCGAGCGTCTCGGCGGCACCGGACAGGACGCCCTTGGTCTTCGCGTGAGCGCCGGATTCCATGAGCTTCCCCGGAAGTTCGGTCAGTCCGGCCGGCTTGCGCGGGCCCGCCTCCAGGTCGAGGCGGTTGCAGGCCTCGGCGAAGCGGAGGTAGGTGTCGATGCTGGCCACCACGATCCGTACGTCGATCGTGAGTATCTCGATGCCGATCAGGGAGACCCGCACATACGCGTCGATCACCAGTCCCCGGTCGAGAATGAGCTCCAGGACGTCGTAGAGGCCGCTGGAGCCTCCGCCGCCCTGCCGTCCTGCCACGGTCATACGACCAGCCCCTCGCCCTTGCTCGTGATTGCGCCGTGCGCTCCTTCTGCCCGGCCGCGGACTCCCGATGCCCGTCACCGGTGGGCCGGCGTGACCGCCTGCGCGCCACCTCCGCTGATTCGCGGCCACTCGCCCGCGCCGTAAGGCCGTCGGCCGGTCCCTAGGCACGGGTGTCGGTGAACCGCACGGCCGGGCCCCATGCCGCCCGGACGGGGGCCATGCACCACTGGCACAGCGGGCTGCCGCCGCGTCCGTACCGGTGGGTCCTGCGCCGGCAGATCGCACAGGTGCCGACCAGGTCACCGGCGCAGGTCAGCGCCGACGGGTCCGGCTCCGTGACGGGGGGCGGGGGAGTGCTGGCCATCGGGTGGTCCTCTTCCGGGCAAAAGGTGCATATTGCCGTACAAGCAGCATAACCATTGGTGGTAGGGGTGTTCGATCGGCCTGGTGGGGCGGGTGTGGCCGGTGCGCGCGGCGGTGGCGGCGGGTGGGTGGCCGCATAAGTCGAGAATGTGCAGTCGGCTGTCGGGCCGGCAATGGACGCAGGCGCGGACGCCGGTGGTGAGAAGGCGCCGGGCTTCGTCGCGTTCGACGGCGCGCCGCCGCTTGCCGGCCATGTGGCAGTCCCCGGCGTGGACCTGCACGGGTGGGCGCCCTGTGCTGATACCGAGTTCGACGAGCCACTCCGGCGGCTCGGGCCGGCTCCTGCGGCCGCGTTCCTGCTCCGCCTGTCGTTGCTCCAGAGCCGCGATCTTGGCGTTGACGCGGCTCAGCCAGAGGGTGTGCCACACCCGCAAGGTGTGCAGGCGCTCCAGGTCTGGCGGCAGGTCATCGAACATACATTTGATTCTATGCTCATGATCCCGCGTCGCGCTCTCGCGTGTTCGATTATATGTTCGATAACCTGAGGTGTGGGAGGTGAGTGTCATGAGCGCGGGCGAAAGGGCACGTCAGGTGTCGACGGTGATGCATGTGCGGTGCCCGGACCGGCTGCCCGAGGAGGCGTACCGGCAGGTTCTCGACCAGCTGGCGGACCTCTCGCCGGTGGTGCAGGCCCTGCCGCCCACGGCGGCGCTGGTGGAGCTGAAGGGCGCTCTGCGCTACCACGGCGCCGACGTCCGCCGGCTGGGGGAGGTACTGCGGGTGCGGACCCTGGCCCGCCTCGGCATCGACGTACGCGTCGGTATCGGCCCCTCCGTCACCGTCGCGGCCACCGCCTCCGCGAGGATCACCGAGCCCGGAGGCGTGCTGGCCGTCGCACCCGACCGGGCCGCCGCCTGGCTGGCCACGCTGCCGGTCGACGCCCTGCACGGCATCGGCCCACGCCAGGCGGCAGCACTGTACGACTACGGCATCCACAGCGTCGGTCTGCTGGCCGCCGTACCCGCCGCCACGGTGCAGCGCCTGCTGGGAGGCCGGGCCGGCCGCCTCGCCGCCGACCGCGCCCGTGGCATCGACCCGCGCCCCGTCGTGCCCCGGGCCCTGCCCGCCTCCGCGACGGTGCGGCACGCCTTCCCCCGGCACGCGCTGGACGGCGCCCGGGTGCGCGCCGCCCTGCTGGACCTGGTCGTGCAGCTGGGGCAGTTGCTCCGCCGGCGCGGCCAGGCGGCCCAAGCGCTGACGCTGTCCCTGCGGTTCGCCGGCAACGGCAGCTGGGAGAGGACCCGCCGCCTGACCGCGCCGTCCGCGCACGACGACGATCTGCGCACCCTGGCCTACCAGTTGATGGACGCCGCCGGTCTGCAGCGGGGACGCCTGACAGGTCTGGCGCTCAAGGGCGAGGACCTCGTCGGCGCCGACCAGGTCGCCGAGCAGATCAGCCTCGACGCAGCACGTGAGGCGAGGCTGACGGCGGAGGAGGCCGTCGACCGGGTCCGGGACAAGTTCGGCCCGCGGGTCATCGGCCCCGCCACCGTCTTCCGGCGCGCCTCATAGCCGCCCTCCCGTGCCGGGGAGGCGTCAGGACGGGCTGGGGGCGGAGCTGGGGCCCATGCCGGACATGTGGACGATGGTGCCGCCGACCTGGGGCCGGAACCGCTTCAGGGACTTCACGTCGGCGCTGATCACCCAGCGCAGGCCCACCAGGAAGTCGGCCTGGTACATGCCGGCGCTGTCCAGCCAGGTCTGCTGGAACCGCTCCTCGGGGAACGTGGTGATGAGGTAGTCGGCCTTCGCGGTGTGGCAGATCCCCTGCCGGAGCTCGTCGGCCTCGACCCGGATCTCCGCCTCGCAGTTCGTCAGACCGGCGATGACCTCGACCTTCGCGGGCGCCACCACCTGGGCGCTGACGGCTGAGATCGCGGGGGTCCTCGACGCCTTGTTCCGGCCGGCCGCGTCGTCCTCGACGCTGCATCCCGCGCTCAGCGGAAGCACGGCCAGACCGGCGCCGACGGCCGCGCCGCGGACCAGACGGGCGGCGGAGGGGGTACGGCCGGTGCGTGGTCGCGGCTGCGGCTGGGGCACGTCGCTCACTCCGTAGGAAGGCGAGTCCCGCCCGCGGGGGCGGACGGATGTACGGCCAGGAGTACGGGTGCCGCCCGGCGGGTGTTCATCCACCCCGCGGTGCTTTCCCCCCCCCGACGGCGGCCTCCCGCCGCCCCGGGGCTGGGAGCCGGCCGCCCCCTTTCCTCGGCGCCATCACCGGGTTTCCGCGTCCGGCATCGTCGGCCAACGCGCCGGATGCCCCGGCGGCAGCCGGAGGTCCTCGCGTACGGCCGCGTAGTAGCCCTCACGGCCGGCGCGCTGGCGTTCCAGCAACGCCTGCCACGCGCGCGGGTCACGTGTGCCCGCGCGCAGGAACCGCTCCATCTCCATCACCACGGTCACCCAGGTCCTGGCCTGCTCCACCACCTCCCGGCTGCCCAGCATGATCAGGGCCTCCCCGGACGGATCGCGGTCGTCGGTCGCCCGCGCCAGCAGCGGCTCGGCCTCCGCCACGGACAACGGGTGGGGATGCGGGTCGTTGCCCATGTGCGCGGCGACGCGGTAGGTCAGCGTGACGGACTTCTTCAACGACCGCGCGTACTCCGCGTACACCTCCAGCCGCCGCTCCTCCCACCGGGCCGCCCACTCCCGCTTGAACCGGTCGCGGTCACTGCGCGCGAGAGCCACGTACGAGCCCAGGGCGCCGATCACGGCACCGATGAGGGCGGGGAGTTGCTGCAAGAACGCGGACATGTGCGCACCGTACCGGGTGCGTTGGCGGCGCGGGGGTGCGGGACGACCTTGTGGATCACGTCACTTGTGCGGCAAGGAGCCCGGCGGAAAGCCGACGAAAGACCCGGGGCGCGTACCGCTACGGCGTGCTGCGGGACGACCCCGGTCGGGGCGCGGCGAGAGCACGGAACGCGTCCCACCGCACTCGCTGGCGGGGCAGGTCCCGCCGCTGAAGGTAGCGGGAGGTCGCCCGCTTCGTCCGGCGCAGCAGCCGTACGGCGTCGCCGGGGCGGCCGGAGCCCATCGGCTCCACCACCGAGCCCGGCACCAGCAGCCAGCGATCACCGTCCTGCCGCAGGCGTCCGCGCACGAGCGCGTTGTGCATGTGGTCGAGGTGCTCGTCATGCCGGTGCACCAGCAGGGAGGCGCCGCCGGCCGTCACGGCGCAGTCGTCGGGCACCTCCACCGCGAAGCCCTCGCCGGTCACCACCGGCCGGGTGCGCGTGAGTACGGGCGCTCCGCTGGCGTCACGGGCGGCGAGCACCGCGCTCGGATACCGGGCGAGGTGCGCGGCACCGGGCAGGGGAGCGGCGGACGTGGGCGCGGTGGAGGGCTTCGGCGGGGCCAGGGACGCCAACGGCGGTCGTACGACGACCTGTTCCGGTGTGACGGTGATGATCAGGCGGAGGTAGTACCAGTCCATCAGCCGACGCACACCGGGTGCCAGGTAGGACCGACTGCGGGGC
Source organism: Streptomyces sp. NPDC005574 (assembly GCF_040605435.1). Lineage (NCBI taxonomy): Bacteria > Bacillati > Actinomycetota > Actinomycetes > Kitasatosporales > Streptomycetaceae > Streptomyces > Streptomyces sp. NPDC005574. Next base: position 18,326 of record NZ_JBEXCW010000084.1, on the reverse strand, counting down.
TGCCGCTCGAACAGCGTTCGCCAGTAGTCCTCCGCGCCCTGCGGGCCGGTCATCACGTCGTCGGGGCATTCGGCCCGTCCGCCCACGAAGATCTGCGGTGCCTGGCCGAACGCGCTGCCCGTGGGGTCGGAGAACAGCAGGGCCACGCGTCCGTCGCGGCGCACGTTCAGCGCCTTCTGCGCGAACGCCAGGGACGTGGTCAGCAGCAGTGTCCCGTCGCTCCGGCGCCGTACGGCCGTGGGCCAGACCACCGGTGTGCCGTCCCGGCCGAGCGTGACGAACTCGCAGGTGCGGTAGGCGTCCAGGACGGCGAGCGGGGCCGCTTCGAGCACGCTCACTGTTCCCCGCCCTCGTTCAGCGCGCCCCGCACCGACCGGCAGGAGGCCGCGTACTGCCGGCGGCCGACGGCCTTCCACAACAGCCGGCCCAACAGCGGTGTCCTGCCCAGGAAGTAGGCGCGTTCCTGCTCCGTCGCGTCTTCGAGGAGGGCGCCGAGAGCGAGCAGGAGCTTGTTCTTCGGCAGCCCTTGAAGTCCGTGCCGACCGACGAGATCCCACTCGGCGAGCGTCAGGTGCTCGGCGACCAGGGGGAGGACCAGTCGCTCCTCGTCGTCGAGGTGGTCGAGCAGCACGGCGCGGTGCTCTACCAGCGCCAGCGCCAGTTCCTCCCGGGCTGTGTGGTCCGCCTCCCGCTGCCAGGCCGGTATCCACTCGCCGACGATCGTCAGACTGAGGTCGATGCGGTGGTGCTGCTTCTCCATCCGTGCGACCAACTCCTCGTCACCCGCGCGGGCCTGGAGCAGCGGCCAGATCAACTCGTCCTCGACGGCGTGGTGGTGGTGCAGGCCCGTCACGTAGTCGCGCAGGTAGGCCGCGATCCGAGCCGCTCGTGCCGTGTCACCGTCGGCCACGGCGCGTACCAGACGGGGTGCGAGCGCCGACTCGCGACGGAACACACGGTGCACCACGACCATCTCGTGGGTGTGCGGTCGGGCGTCGACTCGGTTGACGGGGGCCGTACTTCGGGAGGACACGCTTGCTCCAACGTTCAGGTACCGGAAACAGGTGGCCACGCTCCCGTGGTCGTCTTGGCGCCTGCTTGGCGTCGCACTTGGCACGCCCCTGGCGAGGGCGTTCAGCGTCTGTTCACGGGACCGCACGGCTGCTCGGGTAGATTCCCGCAGCGTGCTGGGTATTCGAGTTCTGGGCTCTGTGGGTGCCGACCTCGGGGGGAAGCCGGTAGAACTGGGAGCGCCGCGGCAGCGTGCTGTTCTCGCGTTGCTGCTCGCGGCCCGCCAGGAAGTGGTCCCCGTCGACCGTGTGACCGACGGGCTGTGGCGCGGAGCGCCCCCGGCCAAGGCCCTGGTGTCGCTGCACGCCTACGTCTCGAACCTGCGCCGTCTCCTGGAGCCGCAGCGGCCCCCACGCACCCCCTCGGCGGTCCTGGTCACCTGCCCTCCGGGCTACGCCCTGCGGCTGCCACGCGAGGCGGTGGACGCCTGGAGGTTCGAGGACCGGGTGAGCCAGGCCCGCGACGCTCCCGCCGCAGAGGCGCGGGTGCTGCTGGCGGAGGCGCTCGGATGGTGGCGGGGGCCGGCCTTCCACGAGTACCTGGACGAGCCCTGGGCCGCGCCAGAGGTGGCCCGCCTCACCGAACTGTGCGCCCAGGCGAGGGAACTGGCCGTGGCGGCCGACCTGCGCACCGGACATGTGGCGGAGGCCGTCCTGGCGGCCGGGGCTCTGGTGCGGCAGGGCCCGCTGCGCGAGGAGGGGTGGCGTCTGCTCGCGCTCGCCCAGTGGGCCTGCGGCCGCCAGGCGGACGCACTCGCGTCTCTGCGGCGCGCCACGCGGACGCTGCGCGACGAACTCGGCTGCGACCCCGGCCCGGACCTGGCCGAACTGGAACACGCCGTGCTCACCCGGCGGCTCGACGTGCTGCGCGCGGCCGTCCCGCGGACCGCGACCGCGCTCACGGCGCCGGAGCCCGCGCTTGACGCGCCTGATGGGTCCGAGATCCATGAGGTCGCGTCCGGGACCCCTGAACTGGTCCGGGACCAGGACCTGTTCGTGGGCCGGGAGGCCGAACTCGCCGCCGTGGAACAAGCCGCCCGAACGGCCCGGCACACCGGCGGCGCGGTGCTGGTCACCGGCGAGGCGGGAGCGGGGAAGTCCGCGCTCCTCGCCCGGCTGGCGGGCCGGCTGCGGTCGGCCGGCTGGACCGTGGTGATCGGGCGCTGCCCGCAGGACGAGGGCGCACCGCCCGCCTGGGCCTGGGTGGAGGCGCTCGGTGCCCTCGCGCAGGTGACGCCTCCGCAGCGCCCGCACGAACTGAGTGCCCTGCTGCACGAGCCGCAGACGGTGACCGCCGTGACCCGCGACGAGGCGACCGCGGGACGCTTCCGCATGCACCGCGCCTTCGCCACCTGGCTGCGGACCGCGGCCGGCAGGCAGCCGCTCGCCCTCCTCGTGGAGGACCTGCACCGCGCCGACAGCGAGACCCTCGCCCTGCTCGAAGCCGCCACACAGGTCACCGGGGTCCCCCTGCTCACCGTCGCCAGCTACCGCCCGGCCGAAGTGGGGGAGCACCTCGGGAAGACCCTCGCCCACCTCGCCCCCGGCGCACCGTCGCGGGTCCCGCTCGGCGGCCTGCGCCCGGCGGACGTCGCCACCGTGGTCGCCGCCGTGTGCGGGGAACCCGTCGACGACGCCACGGTGAGGGCGCTCGCCGAACGCACCGGCGGCAACCCGTTCTACGTTTTGGAGAGCGCCCGCCTGCTGGCCGGCGAGGGCGCCCTCGTGGCCGTGTCCGAAGTCCCCCAGGGAGTGCGGGACGTGCTGCGCAGACGCCTCGCCCTGCTGCCCGTGAACGCCCGGTCCGCCGTACGACTGGCCGCCGTCGCCGGTCTCGAGAGCGATGTCGCCCTTCTCGTCGACGCGGCGGAGGGCGACGAGGACGCGGTGCTGGAAGGACTCGACGCGGCCGTGTCCGCGGACCTGCTGACGGAACCCGGGCCGGGCCGCGTCCGGTTCGTGCACGCCCTGGTGCGGGACACCGTGTACACCGACCTGTCCGGCCTGCGGCGGGCCCGCCTGCACGACCGCATCGCGCAGCAGCTGCACCGGCACCGTCCGCACGATCTCGCCGCCCTGGCCCACCACTTCGCCCACTCCGGCAGCGTCGCGAACGCGTCCCTGGCCGTCGACTACGCGCTGCGAGCCGCCGAACTGGCCGAGCGGCGGTACGCCCACGACGTGGCCGTCGAACTGACCGAGCAGGCGCTGCAGGCGCACCTCGCGGCGGCACCCGACGACGAAGCCCACCCCGACGACACCGTGACCCTCCTGGTGCGGCTCCTTGGCGCGCAGCTGCGTGCCGGATCGACGGAAGCCGCCCGGCACACCAGGCGGCGCGCGGTCGAACTGGCGGTCCGGGCCCAGCGGGACGACCTGGTCGCCGCGGTCTACGCAGCCTGGACCGAACCCTCACCCTGGCGCAGCAGACTGGAGGGGCTCTTCGACCGGACCGCACTGGCCCGCCTCGAGCGGCTCGCCGACGATCACACACTGGACGACGCCACCCGCGCCCGTGTGCTCCAGGTCCTCGTCGACGCCGTGGCGGCCGAGGACGCTCCCCGGGCACTCGAAGCGGCACACGCCCAACTGGCCCTGGCCCGCGCCCATGGCGAACCGCGGCTGCTGGCCTCCGCTCTGATGACGTCCGCCAAACTCCTGCCCCACGAAGCCCAGGGTGCCGCCCGCACACCCCTGGTCGGTGAACTGCGCCGACTGGCCCGGGAACACGACCTGCCCGCCTACCGCTGGGTGTGCGAGCACCTCGACGGCATGACCGCCGCCACCCGCAACGATCCGGCCGGCCTGCGCCGGCACAGCGCCGACGGCCTCCGGCTGGCCCACCGCTACCGCATGGTGTGGGCCCAGGGCATCGCCGCCACCACGTCGGCCATGCTGGCCACCATCACCGGCCGCTTCGACGAGGCGGAGGCCGGGTACGCCGAAGCCGGCGGTCTTCTGCAGCGCGTCGGCGCGGACTACGCGACGGGGCCGCGGACGCTCGGCCTGATGACGATCCGGCTCGCTCAGGGGCGGACCACGGACGTCGCTCCGATCGCCCGCGAGCTGTACGACACGGTCGGCCCCCCGGTCGCGGTGGCGCACGCTCTCGTCCTGGCCCGGCTGGGACGCCTGGAGGAGTCGGCGGCGGTCACCCTTTCACCGCGGCCGGTGACGGACCACCTGTACGGAGTGGAGCTGGACTACCGCTGCGAACTCGCCGTCCTGCACAACGACTTGGATGCGGCTGGGATGCTGGTCCCGCACCTGCTGCCCCTCCGTGAGCAGCTCGCCGGCGCCGCCGGAGCCGCCTACGCGACCCGCCCCCTCGCCCACGCGCTCGCCGACCTGTACCGACTCCTGGAGGAACGGCAGGCCGCGGCCGACCACTACACCCTCGCCGAACGCGTGGCCGTCGCCTGGAACTCACCCCACCTCGCGGCCGACGCCCGCCGCGCGGCCGCACGACTCGCGGAGGAGTCCGAGCGGCGGAGGACCCACCTGACGTAGGGATCCGGCCCGTGACCAGCGAGACGTCCTTTCCGGGTGCTGCCGGGTCGGCCCATGCGTGTGACCTCTGCCGTCGCCGAGGGCCGTGGAAGCGGTGCGCTGAGCCGGTGCGACTCCCCCCGGAGCGGCCCGAGTCGGCACGACCCGCCCGCAATCCGCTTGCGCCTCGCCGGTTCTCGCGGCACCGTCGCCTGACACCGTACGAAGGCAGGCACGGAAGATGACCACGTATCCCCACGACGTCGACCACGAACTCGTCGAGGCCGCGGCTGAGATCGCGCGCACGCGTTGTCGCGGCGACAACCACACCATGGCGGCGGCGGGCCGCGGCAGGGACGGGCGGATCGTCACCGCGGTGAACGCCTATCACTTCACCGGAGGGCCCTGCGCCGAACTGGTTCTCATCGGCGCGGCGGCCGCCCAGGGCGTGTACGAGCTGGAGACCGTCGTCGCCGTGGGAGACAGGGATCGCGGCGTCGTTGCTCCGTGCGGCCGGTGCCGTCAGGTGCTCCTCGACTACTTCCCGGCCCTCAAGGTCGTCGTCGGCACGGCCGGCCGCGTGCGGACCGTCCTGATCACCGACCTGCTCCCGGAGAGCTATGTGTGGGCCGACCACCAGCTCGACGCCGAGGAGCCCGCGTCACCCGGTCGAGCCGAGTGAGCGTCCGGAGCAGGCGGGAGCGAGCGCTGCCGCATGTCGACTAGCCGGCGTACGGCCCCCGTACGACGCTGTTGCCGGAGTGGTCCGGCTTGCCGTTGTAGGGCTGCACGGAGACGTCGACGAGCGCGTACTCGTCGAGGTTCACGTTGTCGGGCACGGGCAGCGCGGCGTGGCCGTCGGCGCCGAGGACCCCCATCGATATGAGCTTCGTGTGGCTGCGGTCCATGAGCCAGACCTCGAAGTAGCCGGACGTCTTCGGCAGGCCCCGGACGGTGATGTCGAGCTGACGCCGGCCGTCGTTTTCACCCAGGCTCGCGACACCGGCCGCCGTGGCGAGGAGGGGGTCGAGGCGCAGCGCGGGCCCGGCCTCGGCGGCGGCCTGGTTCCGGTCCGTCGACCACCAGGTGATGCCGCTGCCCGCGACCCCTCCGAGCAGCGCTGCGCAGGCGGCGACGACCAGCCAGAAGCGGCGGGAGCCGGACGGTGCCCGTCTGCCCGCCGCCCCGTTCGCCAGCGGTACGACGGCCTTCGGTGACGCGCCGTCCTCCGTCGCACCCGGCACGGACGGTCCGCCCTCACCGTGGCCTTCCGTGTCGGGGGAGACGAAAGGGACCGCACGCAGAGGATCGGGACCCGCGCTCACCCCCAGCTCGGCCGCGATGCCGTTCCACACCGCCTCGGGCGGCGGTTTGAGCTCGGCGTCGGCCGGATCGGCGGACCGCGCGACGGTGACGACGTGTCGCAGCGCGGCCAACTCCCTCGCGCACTCGGGGCAGTCGAGCAGATGCTCCGAGACCCCGGAGGCGGGCGGCTCGCCCAGTGCCAGCATGGCGAGCGCCTCCTGGTCAATGTGCTGCATCGTCCACCTCCAGTCTGCGCTTGAGCCGGATGAGCCCGCGCCGAGTGTGACTCTTCACCGTGCCGAGCGCCAATCCGGTCCGCTCGGCGATCTGCGCCTGGGTCAGGTCCTCGTAGAACGCCATCCTCAGGATCGACTGCTGCGGTTGCGGGAGCCGGGACAGCTCGGCGATCACATGGAGTTGCTCCACGACCGATCCGGGGTCGGGTTCCCCGCCGGCCTCGCCGGATGGCGACTTCGCCGCGACCGCCTCGACGTCCCGGCGGCGCCGTGACCGCTGGGTCAGCGCGTCCGCGATCTTCTTGCGGGTGATGCCCATGATCCAGCCGCGCAGACCCCCGCGCTCGGGCGCGTAGGTGGCGCGCCCGCGCCAGGCCCCGACGAAGATCTGCTGCGTGACGTCCTTGGCCTCCTCCGCGTCGCCGAGCGAGCGGGTCACGACGGAGTGGACCAGGGCACCCCACCGCCGGTAGATCTCGCTCAGACAGGCTTCGTCGCCCTTGACCATGCCCTTCGCCAGGTCGTCGTCGCTCAGCTCCGCCACACCCGCGAAGGTGGTCGCCAGGACCTGTCTCCCACCCCAGAGCGAACCCATCAGTCCTCCGGCACTGCCGTGACGATCAGGTTGTCCTGATAACCGCCCCGGCCTTCGAGGTACGGCCCGGTGCACGTCACGAGGCTCACCACCGGGCGGCCCTCCCGGCGGAAGACGCCGGACGCGCCGAGCGCGTCCTTGGGGACGGTCCGCCGGGAGGTCACGGTGTAGTGGAGGGTCGTACCGTCACCGCGCACCACGCTGAGGCGGTCGTCACGCCTCACGCCGGCGAGTGCCGCGAGGACCCCCAACCCCTGGGTGCGGGAGTCGACGTGTCCGACGATCACCGTGGAGCCGGCGGGCGCACCGGGCGGTGGGCTGAAGCGGTACCAGCCCACCCGGCGGGCGTCCTCGGGCACTTCGACGTCCCCGCGCCCGTCCACCCCCACGCGGTCGACGGCCGCGTCCACGCCCAGCCGCGGCAGCCGTATCGCTCGCGGCGTGAGCTGTACGGCGACCCGGGCGGAGACACCGGGACGACGGTCGGTCGGCGTGGTCCTCGGGGTTTTCGTGGTCGGCACCGGCGAGGTCGACCGGCCGGCGGACGCCGGATCCGAGGCGGCGGGTGGCCGGCCGAAGTCGCCGGGCGGGGAGTGCGTGCGCCAGGCCCGCGCGGCGAGCAGGGCCCCGCTCGCGGTGGTGGCAGCGAGGCAGAGGACGAGGACGAACGTCCACTGTCGGTGTCGGGAAGTGCGGCGCATGCACCGCTGCCTTTCGTGGGAAGGGTGAAAGCGGAGCGGATCCGGGGTGTGGTCGCGCGCCCCGGACCGGGACGGCGAGCGGGTCAGGTCCGCGCCGTGCGCACGCGCCGGACGGCGACCACGGCCCCGAGCGCGGACAGCGCTCCGAGAGACAGGAGCCAGGGGGACATCCCGCTGTTGTGCGCGGCCGCCGCACCGCTCTCGCCCGCGGGGACGCCGTTCGGAGCGGAGTGCAGTCCCTTGAAGGTCTGCGTCTTGAGCGCCAGGTTCTTGTCGGCGGCGCTGCCCCAGGCGTAGACGACGGTGTTGGTGCCCTCCGCGAGGTTCAGGTCGGCCGGTCCGATGGCGACCGTGTCCGTACCGGCGAGCACCACGTCGGCGCTCACCGTGCCGGCGGCCACCTCTCCCTTGGCCTCCTTGGGGTTCTCCAGCCCCTGGAAGACCGCCTTGCCGTTCGCGCGGACGTCGACGGCGGGCGCGGCCGCGACATGGCGGACCGTCAGCCGCGCCTTGCCCGCGGGCACCTTCGAGAGGTCGTTCACGAAGGCGTCGAGCGCCGGTTTCCCGTCGGCGGTGAGATGGGCGACGAGGGTCGCGTCGGCACCGGCGGGGACCTCGACGGTCTTCTCGACGGCCGGTGTGCCGTCCGGACCCTCGCCGTCCTTGAAGATCTGGATGTCGTACGACCCCTTGTCCAGTCGGAGCGGTTCGCTCAGCGTTCCTGGCTGGAAGTCCGGTATGAGTTCCTTTCCGTCGGCGTACACGTCGACCTTGAGACCGGGCACCGCGTGCAGCACGGTCACGGTCGCCTGATCGGAGCCCGCTGCCTGCTGCTGGGCCATCACGGGAGCAGCGGATGCCAGACTCAGTGCGGCGACGACACCGAGTCCCGCGGTCGTCAGGGTGGTCCGGGACGTCATGGGAGATCTCCCTTCGCGACACTCCTGTGCGGAGCGTGTGAGGATGCCTTCCGCCGCGTTCCCGTCCCCGGTTTCACTTCGGATGAGATTTTCTTTGCGGACCTTTCCTTCAGGGACCGACGGGGCCGCCGGTCGTTCGGCGGCCGTCGCGTCGGCCGGCTGTACGACGGGACGGCACGGTCGAGGTCTCCGGCGGCCGGTAGGGCAGAGCAACCGAGGGCGGCGCCCTCCCGTGGTGGGAGAAGGCACCGCCCTCGGGTGTGCGGTCAGGTCAGAAGCGGGGGTGGGTGTCGGCGGTGCCCACGGGCAGGCCCGCGCTGAAGACCTTCGTCCTGAGCGTCGAGTTGAGGGCGCCGGCGGCTTCCCCGGTCAGCTTCAGCGTGACGTTCGTGGCGTCGGCGCCGTGCCTGCCCACGGTCACCTTGGCGGTGGACAGGTCGAGCTTGAAGACGGGGACGCGCGTCGTCGTACCGGCGACGCGGCCCGTCAGCCGGCCCTTGGTGAGGTCGACGGTGAAGCTCTCGACCTGCAGCGAGCGGCCGTTGAACAGGTTGGTGAACTTCAGGCCGCCCTTGTGCCTGATCGTGCCGCCGAGGGGCTCGGCGGTCAGCGCGCCGCCGGTGACGGGGTAGGTGGCGGTGAGGGTGGGCTGCCTGCCGACGAGGGCGAGTCCGGGCCGGCCCGGACGCGTCACGACCGGGGCGATGCCGTTGGACAGCAGGGCCTTGGTGATCGCCGGAGCGATGGTCACCTTGGTGGTTCCGCTCTTGACGTGCACGGTGGGCGCGGCCGACGCGGAGGGGGCCGCGAGTGCGATCGCGGCGACCGCGGATGCGGTGACAACGGCGGTGCGGGTCAGCATGGTTCACTCCTTGAGAGGTGGTACCTGCATGCGCTGATGACGGGGACCGGTTCCGCCGCTCCCGTCGCCCTGGATGCGCCGCGGGTGAGGAAATCCGCGTCATGTCGCGGGCGTCCCGGCGCACGGGACCTCATCGGTCGTCGACTCGCGGCGGGCGCGCGGACCTCCAGCGGCGATCCGCTCTCGGAGTGAAAAGGCGCGGAACCGCAACCGGGGCCCTCGGTTCCGTGGAAGGAGGGAGTGTGGCGAGCCGCGGTCGCAGCGGCGTCGTACGACAGCCACCCCCATCGCCCGACGGAACACCGGGAGCCGACCCATGACCGAGGACTTCACTCCGCTGTACACCGTGCCGGGCCTGGAACGGGAGGAGGGCGGACGGCTCATCGCCGTCCTGCGCCGCCGCCTGCACGGCCTGAACGACCTGCACCTCACGCTGAAGCACGTGCACTGGAACGTCGTCGGCCCGCACTTCATCGCCGTGCACGAGATGCTCGACCCGCAGGTCGACCGCGTCCGCGAGATGGCCGACGACGTCGCGGAACGCACGTCGGCTCTCGGCGGGGTCCCGCAGGGCACCCCCGGCGCGCTCGTGGCGGAACGGACCTGGGAGGACTACAGCATCGGCCGGGCCGACGCCATCGCCCACCTCGGCGCCCTCGACCGCGTCTACACCGGGGTCGTCAAGGACACGCGCGCGGCGATCGCCGAGGTCGGCAAGATCGACCCCGCGACGGAGGACCTCCTCATCGAGCAGCTCCGCGACCTGGAGCAGTTCCAGTGGTTCGTCCGCGCCCACCTCGAGAGCGCGCGGGGCGCGCTGTCCACCGAGGGAGCCGGCTCGGAGGCCCAGGCCGCCGGCCTCGCCGACGGCTGACGCCGACGAACGACCGCTGCGGGCCCATGGCCGTCAGCGACGCGGCGCGCGTGCCGCCCGGCACGCAGGCACGCAGGCACGCAGGCACGCAGGCACGAGGGCTGTACGAGCCGGGCGGACGCGGCGCGTCGACGGGAAACGGAAAGCGGAAGAATCAGCTGCATGACCACGCAACCCACGCCCGACGTGAGCTCCGACTTCCTCGATTTCTGGCGCGAGCGCCACCTGTGCTTCCTCTCCACGAGCCGCAAGGACGGGACACCACATCTGGTGCCGGTGGGAGTCACCTACGACCCGCACACGTCCACCGCACGGGTCATCACCAGCCGGACCAGCCAGAAGGTGCGCAACGTGCTCGGCGCGGGCCCGGAGGCCGCCGTGGCCGTGAGCCAGGTGGACGGAAGGCGCTGGACGACCCTCGAAGGGACGGCCGTCGTCAGGGACGACCCCCGGTCCGTCGCCGACGCCGAGACACGCTACGCCGACCGCTACCGGCAGCCCCGGCCCAACCCCGAGCGCGTGGTCATCGAGATCAAGGTGACCAGGATCCTGGGAACGGTACGGCCGCGCAGCTAGCTGGTCTACGTCGATCCGATGACGCCGCATCCGGGAGCACCTCGGCACCCGAAAACAGGACATACACCTTCGAAGCCGCACAGCGCGTCACCTGACGAGAGGACACACCATGATCGTGAGGAAGCTGCACGAGGCCGGCGTCCAGAGCGAGCACGCCTACCTCGCGGCGTTCGGTTCCATCGGCCTGTCACTCGTCTCCTGGCTGGCGTCCAACAAGCAGGAGAACCTGGAGCGGGCCGACCGGTGGGGCATCTTCGTGGGGGAGTGGGCGCCGACCTTCTTCGCGCTCGGACTGGCCCTGGCCAACTACGAGAAGAGCGACCTCTCCCTGGACGACCTCTACACGAGCGGAGACACCCGGGGCCCCGTGACCGCGTGACGCGAGCCCGCTCCATCGACGGCCACCGGACGGTGTGGGGCACACTCTCCACACCGTTCGGTGGCGCCACGGTCGCTCGCTGCGGACAGGGGCGACGCGTGAACGCCGTGACAGGTCCGTCGGCAGGCCACCGTGCGGACCTGCCGGGCGCCGCCGAGCAAGGGGCCCGGGAGGCGTGCGGCGACGGGAATCTACTGCCGCCCCTCCGCCGAGGTGTGCGCGACGATCGCCTGGACGATCGGCTCCCAGTCGGCTCGGTCGACCCCGTGACCCGCGTCCTCCAGGGCCAACAGGTGCGCGCCGCGGATCTCCTCCGCGAGCGCCTCGCCGTGCGGGAAGGGGAACATCGGGTCCGCGGTCCCGTGGATCACCAGCGTGGGCGCGTGGATCGACGACAGGCGCGCCCGCGCCGGTTCGCCGCTCTCCAGCGAGTCGTGGTTCCGTACGGCGGCGAAGTCGCGTGCACGCTCGACGTCGCGACGCACGAGGTCACGGACGGCCCTCTCGTCGAACGGGCGGCGGCCTCCCGCGAGCACACGCTGGTGGTCGACCACATGGTCGACCACCGACGAGGGTTGCGACCAGTCGACCGTCGCTGACGACACGAACCGCAGGAACTCCTGTGTCGGCGGGGGCAGTTCGCGACCGGCAGGCACCGCGCAGGTCGTGCTGATCAGAACGAGTGAGAGGACCCGCTCCGCATGGTTGAGCGCCACCACCTGCGCGAACGCCCCTCCGGCCGAGACGCCCACCAGGTGTGCGGCCGGGATGTCATACGCGTCCAGCACGCGGACGACGTCGCCCACCAGGTCCGCGCCCCCGTATCCGGGCCGGCCCTGCTCGTAGGTGACGGACCGCCCGGTGTCGCGGTGGTCGTAGCGGACCACGAAGCGTCCGCCCGCGGCGAGCTTCCGGCAGAAGTCTGCCTCCCACCAGAGCATCGAAGCCCCGATGCCCATGACCAGCAGGACCGGCGGGTCCGACGGATCACCGAAGGACTCGGTGCACAGCTCGACACCGTCCGCGTCCCACACGCGCTCGGACATGGTCACGCCTCCTCATCGCGCCCATTGTGCATCGGCGCGGGACGGGGAGACGGGACGCGCGTCGGACCGGGTGCCCGCCGTACGGAGGGACAGGCGCGCGGGAGGCGTCCGGCGGGCGGGCGCCCGCCCCGCAGGCCGGACACCGGTCAGTGCCGGGCGGAATCGACCGGCCCGGCACTCGCGAAGCGCGTCCGATACAGGTCGCGCAGGAGGGCGATCTCCGCCATGTGGTGGATGAACTCGAGGACGGACCCCGACAGTACGGCGATGAAGGGGTCGTCGGGGTCGGAGCCGTACGGGTACCGGGAGAGGCCGACCGTGTCGAGCTGTTCCTCCGTGACGGCCGTGAGGCTGCCCCGCCAGCGGTCGATCGACGTCCAGAACCCTTCGACCGCGACGGCGGCGGACGGGCAGAAGTCCACCATCAGCTTGGGATCCTGCCTCCGTGCACCGAAGGTCCACTCCCACTGCCCCGCGAAGCCGACATGCAGGTGCCCCAGCCGCCACGCGATGGTGGTGAGCGGCGTCTCGTCGGGTGGCGGCGGGCCGGTGTGGTGGAGGATCTGCTCGACCCGCTCGACGCTCACGCTCCAGTCCTCGGCGATCTTCGCGACGGTCATACCGGCGGCGGCCTGCCGGGCCACCTCGGCGTACTCGTTGGCCGGGATCTCCGGGGCGCCCAGGTCGAGGACCCACGCTCCCGGGCCGAACGCCCTGGGTGTCGTCGCCTCGCTGCGGCGCCGGAGCGACCAGCAACCGGGCACGGGCTCCCACAGGTACTCGTCGTCGCCGAGGCCCGCCAGCCGCACCTGGGCCATCTCCCTGGCACGGTCGAACTGGTCCAGCAGGACGCCCAGACGGTCGGTCCGCACCCCTGACGTCTCCATGCCGGCTCCCGTCGCGGATCGCGTGTACCGCCCCGGATCACGGGCCCCGGGGTCGCCGCCGGAGCCTAACGGGCCCGGCTCGTGGCGGGCGAGCGAATTTCCCGCCGACGACGTGGAGGTGGCGGTCTGTCACCTCGTGGCCGGCGGTGGCCACTGCCGTGCGCACCGCCCGGTCCGTACGTGTGCACGCTCACGTGCCGGAGGGGGTTATGCCCGGCCCGGCGGGGGACACGTAAGGATCAATGGTCAGGAAGTGGCCACCTTCCACCGCTGCTTCCCGGAGTTTTCCTGTGACTGATTATCTGCCCGGCGAGTGCCATCTGGTGATCGAACTCCACGACGTCGTCGACATCGACAACGACGCGGCCATGGAGGAGCGACTGCGCAGACTGGTGGCGGAGTCGGAGACCCACCGGGTCATCATCGACATCCGCACCCCGGTCGTGACCACCGCGTGTCTCGAGATGCTGCTGAGACTGCGCCAGGCGTTCCTGCCGCTCGGGGTCATGATCACGGTGGCGACGCGTCACCCTCTGGCCCGCCGGGTCTTCCGCATCGCCGGGCTGGGCAGGACCTTCCACGTGATGACGACCGTCCCTGGCGCTCGGGCGCTGACCCGCACCCGCCGGATCGCCCATCAGCCGGCGAGGCGGCCGCATCCCCCGCTGTGTGCGGCCGACGCCACGTGCGGCTGACCGGCACCGCACGCGGACGCGGCCTCGGCGTGGCACGGACCGTCGCGGACGCGCTCTCGCCGGGACTACCGGGTGAGGCTCCTCCTCACTGGCCCACCCGCCCGTCGATGCACTCGCGCAACAGGTCGGCCTGTCCGCAGTGACGGGCGTACTCCTCGATCCGGTGCACCAGCAGTTCCCGGACCGCGACGCGGTCCTTTCCCAGCCGCTCACCGAGATCCGGGTGCTCGGCCAGCGCGGCGTCGGTCGCCTCCTGCTCGCGCGCCAGAGCGGAGTAGGCGGCGTCCACCTCCGCCTGCTCGGCGACGGCGCCGTCGAAGTCCGCGTCACGGGCGCCGTACAGCTTCGGCAGCGGGTCACCGTCGCTGATCCAGTTGCGCCAGTCCCGTTCCACCTCGGCGAGGTGCCGCAGCAGGCCGAGCAGCGACAGCGTCGACGGCGGGACCGAACGCCGGGCCAGCTGCTCCGGGTCGAGGCCCTCGCACTTCATCCGCAGGGTCATGCGGTAGTTCGTGAGGAAGTCCACCAGCGTCGCCAGCTCGCCGTCCGGAGTGCCTCCTTCGCTGGTCCGGGGATCGTCGTCCGGGTCGGCCCACATGTCGGGGTAGACGGTCGCCTGGGTCCATCGCGCGGGTTGGTCGCTCATGCGCGCCATGTTCGTCCGTGAGTTGTCCGGCCCGCCACCGGGTTTCGCGGCCAGGGTAGGGGCGCGCGGACCGGCGGGGGGTTGATCGCAGCGCTGAACAGGCCGACCACCGGGACCACTTGGGCTGTGGAGCGTTCGCCCGGGCTCGTACCCGCCTGCGGCTTCGTTCAGCCGGCACCCACGGGAAAACGTGCGTGCGTACGGGATCTCGGCCGTGCCAGGATGGTGGGGGAAGCGAGGTCTGGTGGACGAGTCGAGGCGGTTCGGCCGGGCGCTGATCGCGTGGGCGGCCGGTGGAGCGGGGGCCAGTGCCGCGGCCGCGGTGGCGCGGGAGCTGGCCGGCGGCGCCGTGCGCACGGTCGTGCTCGTCGAGGGGAGCAGCGATCATGCCGCGGTCGAAGCGCTGGCCGCGCGGTACGGCCGCGATCTCGATGCGGAGGGCGTCGCGGTGGTCCCCCTCGGGGGTGCGACGAACATCGGCCGCTTCCTCGACGTGTGCGGCCCCGCGGGACTCGGCCTCCCCCTGGCCGGCCTCTGCGACATCGGTGAGGAGCGGCACTTCAGGCGCCATCTGGAGCGGGTCGGACTCGGGTCCGGGCTCACTCGCGACGGACTGGAGTCCCTCGGGTTCCACGTGTGCGTCGCCGACCTGGAGGACGAGCTGATCCGCGCTCTCGGAGCCGAGGGCGTGCAGCAGGTGATCGAGGACCAGGGCGAGATGCGCCCCTTCCACACCTTCCAGGGCCAGCCGGCACAGCGGGAACGGCCCGTGGAGCACCAGCTGCGCCGCTTCATGGGCACCCACAGCGGCCGCAAGGCGCTCTACGCGCAGGCGCTGGTCGCGCACCTGGACCTGGGGCGGGTGCCCCGGCCGCTGGACCGCCTCCTCGCACACGTCTGACCTGCCGAGGCGACGGCCGACCGCACGCGAGGCGGCCGTACGACGAAGCGGCGTTCAGTCGCCGGCCGCCCAGCCGCCAGCCGCGCGGCCGACGGGCGATCCGAGCGACGCCCCATGACCTGGTGGCGGCGTCCCGCACCAGAGCCACGGCGTCCTCGGGTTCGTACGTCAGACGCTGACCCTCGAGAGCGAGGGGTGTACCGGCGCACGAGGCGTTTGGCGGACGCGAGGGTGTGGGTAGTCCGCCGCGACGGCGGGAGTGCGGGGCATCCGTACGGAGGCACGAGACGGACTCCGCGCCGGCCCGACCGTCGCCGCGGCGCCGTTACCCGAGGAGAGGGCAGACCGGATGAGGATCGTCATCACGGGTGCGTCCGGGTTCGTGGGTCGTCTGCTCGCCGCGGCACTGCTGCGGGCGCGGACGTTCGACGGTGAACCCGTCAGCCGGCTGGTGCTCGTCGACCGTGTCGAGGCGCCCGACGTCGCACGGGCGGGTGACGCCCTCGTGGAACTGGTGCACGGCGATCTGATCGAGTCCCTCGGCGTGGTGTTCGCGGAGCCGGTCGACGTGCTGTTCCATCTGGCCGCGGCGGTGTCGGCCGAGTGCGAGACCGACTTCGACCTCGGGATGCGTGCGAACGTCGACACCACCCGCGCCGTGCTGGAGGCCGCTCGCGCCCAGGCGGTCGCCGGTGGTCCACGGGTGCGGGTGCTGTTCGCCGGCAGCATCGCCGTCCACGGTGGCGACCCGCAGCTGCCTCTTCCGCCGGTGGTCAGCGAGTCGACCCTGCCGGTGCCGCGGTCGAGTTACGGAACGCAGAAGCTGGTCTGCGAGCACCTGATCGCCGACTACACCCGCCGCGGTTTCCTCGACGGCCGCGTCGCCCGCCTGATGACGGTCGTCGTACGAGCGGGCAGGCCGAACGCGGCGGCCTCCGGTTTCCTGTCCGGCATCATCCGCGAGCCGCTCGCGGGACTGCCCGCGACCTGCCCCGTGGACCCCGCTCTGCGCGTGGCGCTGTCCTCCCCGCGACGCACGGTCCAGGGCATCCTCCGCATCGCCGAGGTCCCGCGGGGCACCGGACCGGGGCGCCTGGACGGCCACCTGCCGGTGCTCCTGCCCGCCCTCACGGTCTCCGTCGCCGACATGATCGACACGCTGCGGCAGGTGGCCGGCGACAGAGCCGCGGACCTGGTGTCCATCGCCCCCGACCCCGCCGTGGAGGCCATCGTGGGCTCCTGGCCGGCCGTCTTCGACAACAGGCGCGCGGAGGCGTTCGGTCTGCTCCCCGACCCGAACTTCTTGTCCGTGGTGGAGGAATACGTCGCCGACCACGCCGGGGGACGGTGAGTTGACGGCTCGGAACGTCCTCAGCCGTCCTGGGGCGCGGGGGCCGCTGCGGTCGGCGTCGCACGAGGACACTCCCGCCGACGGGACGCAGGCCGGTCTGTGGCGGGCCGCGTGGGGCTCTCGGGCCATGGAAAAGCACCATCAGTCAGGCAGGTAGGGCGGCGACGGCCGGTTCCAGACGGCGTCGTAGCGGCTGATGAGCTGTCGCAGTTCGCGGGCGCTTCGGGGCGACAGGGCCCGCGTCACGGTGTCGAGCAGCGCGCGCGCTTCGAGTGGGGTGCCACAGCATTCCCCGTACGCGTCGTCCCATTCGTAGTCGTGCCACAGCCGGCGCTCGGGACGGTGGACGTAGGTCTTCCACCGGCGCAGGGCCATGCCGGCGTCGCCCGGGTGCAGACAGGTGCGGGTGCGTTCCAGGTGCGAGATCTCGGACAGCGCTCGTGCGGACAGGCCGTCGATGACCGTCCTGGCGTCTCGTGTCCGCCGGCCGGGGGTGTTGGCCCGGACCCGTCCCGGCCGTCTACGCGGCATGGACCTTTCGGTTGGTCGTCATGCGGCACATGGTGACACGGCCCCGAAGCCCGCACCGAACGGATTTCACCCGGTGGCGATGGGCCGGTCGCCCGAACACACCCGCCGACGGTGCGTCACGGCCCGGGTGCCGGGCCCAGCGCTGCGCCGGGCGGGACCGTCGTCGCTCCCTGACGCGACGAACAGTTGCAGGATAAAAATCTTTGTCATTGAGATTGTCGGGTTCATGCCATCGTGGTCAAGTGAAGGGACGAAGCTCCCGACATGAAGGGTGACACCCGTGTTCGGAAAAGCGTTACGCGCGGCAGCCGTCGGCCTGTTGGCTCTGACCTGCGGAGCACTGGCGACAGGACCCTCGGCTGCGACTCCGGTGGCCCCGGCTGATCCCGCGGCGCCGGGTTCGTACGCCGTCGGCTACGCGGACCTGACGGTCGCGGCGTCCGGGCGCTCCTTCAGCGCGCGCGTCTGGTACCCGGCGACAAAGCCGGGGGCCGGTGCTCCCGTGGCCGCGGGAGCGCACCCCGCGCTCGCCTTCGGCCACGGCTTCTTCCAGGACATCTCCAAGTACGCCTCCACGCTGCAGCACTGGGCGAGTTGGGGCGTCATCGGTGTCGCCCCGAAGTCGCAAGGCGGTCTCCTGCCCAGCCACACCGCCTTCGCCGACGACCTCAACGCCGCGCTGACCTGGCTGACCGCGCAGAACACCACCGGCGGATCACCCTTCAACGGCAGGGTCGACACCGCCCGTCTCGCTCTGTCCGGCCACTCGATGGGGGGCGGCGCGGCCCTTCTCGCCGCCACACGCAATCCTGCCGTGCGTACGGTGACGACACTCGCCGCCGCCGAGACCAACCCGTCCGCCATCACGGCCTCCGCGGCCCTGGCCGTGCCGGCCCAGTACGTGGGTGGCAGCGGCGACACGGTCGCCGGAGTGACCGACCACCAGGAGAAGATGTACAACGCGAAACCGGCACCGGCGCAGCTCCGCGTCATCACCGGCGGCTTCCACTGCGGTTTCGAGGACTCCGGCGGACTCGGCTGCGACAGCGGCACGCTCACCCGGGCCGCTCAGCTCTCCCTGACGCGCGGCGTCACCACGGCCTGGCTGCTCTACTACCTCGCCGGGGACACCACCCGGTACGACCGGGTCTGGGGCTCCGTCGCCCAGCAGGATCCCGCCGTCGTGTACCGGGGCAAGCCCTGAGTTCAGGAGCCGTGTCGGGTCGGTGATCCGCTTCCAGCCGCCCTGGAAGCGGATCACC
>NZ_JBEXCW010000083.1:0-32749 GCF_040605435.1 Streptomyces sp. NPDC005574 | reverse complement strand
TTCGTCGCCCGCGAGGTCTACCGACACCTGCCCCACCCTCAGGTCACCACTGAACAGCTCACACGAGCCGCTTGACGATCTATAGGAGCTTCCACCGGCCCCCGCCCAGGCCGGGCGCCGTGGTGACGGCCGCCCGTACCGGACCCGAACGCCCGGTCAGCCGACGCGAGTTGCCCCACGCGTGCCGGGTCCGGTCAGGACGCGGGGGAGACCTCCGTCTCGCAGCGCAGCCTCCGGTCCCCGCCCAGAGGCCGAACCGGGCCGGTGAGGGTGAGCCGGGACGTGTGCCGGACCTGCGCGCTGGACGGGCCCAACCGCAGTTCCAGCGCGCCCGGTTCGACCACCCGGCGGCCCGAGCGGTCGGTGAACGACGACAGGTCCGCGTGGAAGCGGAAGGTCACCCGCCGCGCCTCGCCCGGCGCCAGCTCCACCCGCTGGTATCCGATCAGCCGGACATCGGGGCGGGTCACCGTGGCCACCGGGTCGTGCAGATACAGCTGTACGACGTCCGCGCCCGCCCGGTCGCCTGTGTTGCGGACCGTGAGCGAGAGGTCGTACGAACCGTCCGTGCCGATCTCCGCCGGGCCGCCCGCGAAGTCCTCCCACGTGAACTCCGTGTAGGAGCGGCCGTGTCCGAAGGCGTACAGCGGGGTCGGGTCCAGGTTGCTGACCTCGCCCGCCAGGCCCAGCGGCGGCTGGAGATAGGTCCACGGCTGGCCCCCGGGCTCCCTCGGGACGCTCACCGGGAGCCGGCCCGAGGGGTTCACCCGGCCCGCGAGGACGCCCGCGACCGCGGGGCCGCCCTCCTCGCCGGGGAAGAACGCCTGGACCACGGCCGCCAGCCGGCCGTCCCAGCGGCCCAGCGCGTACGGGCGGCCGGTCAGCAGGACCAGCACGACCGGCACCCCGGTCGCCGTCAGCGCGTCGAGCAACTCGGCCTGTACGCCCGGCAGTCGCAGATCCGTCACGTCACAGCCCTCGCCTGAGGTGCCCCGGCCGAACAGGCCCGCGCGGTCGCCGAGGACCGCCACGCACACGTCCGCCTCGGCGGTCCGGGCCACGGCCTCGGCGAAGCCCGAGGTGTCCGGGTCGGAGGTGTCGCAGCCCTCGGCGAACGTCACCTTGGCGTCCGGGAGTTCGGTGCGCAGCGAGTCCAGCAGGTCCGGGATGTCGATGCCTGTCGGCACCCCGGGGTGCCGGGTGAGCACGTGGGAGGGGAAGGAGTAGCAGCCCAGCATGGCCAGGGCGTCGGCGGCCCGCGGGCCCACCACGGCGATCCGGGCGTCCGGGGCCAGCGGCAGCGCCCCGTCCGGGTTGTCGAGGAGCACCACCGACCGCTCGGCCAGCCGCCGGGCCAGCGCCCGGTTGGCTGCCGAGTCGAGGTCGACCGGCCCGGCCGGTTCCGGGGTCCAGTCCTCGTCCAGCAGGCCCAGTTCGCACTTCTGCAGCAGGACGCGCCGGGCCGCCCGGTCGATCAGCTCCCGCGGGATGTCGCCGGCCCGTACCGCTTCGAGGAGGGGTGTGCCGTAGCACTTGAGCGTCGGCAGTTCCACGTCGATGCCGGCGGCCAGCGCCGCGTGCGCCGCCTCGGCCGGTGAACCGGCCACCCGGTGCAGGGTCTCCAGGAAGCCGATGCCGAAGTAGTCCGCGACCACCGTGCCGGTGAACCCCCAGTCCTCCCGCAGCAGTTCGGTGAGCAGGCCGGGGTCGGCCGAGGCCGGGACGCCGTCCGTGTCGGTGTACGCGGCCATCACCGAGCGCGCGCCGCCCTCCCGCAAGGCCATCTCGAATGGCGGGAGCGTCACGTCGGCGAACTCCCGGACGCCCGCCCGCACCGGAGCGAGGTTGCGGGCGCCGGCCGAGGAGGCGTACCCGGCGAAGTGCTTGAGCGTGGCGACGACCCCGGCGGACTCCAGACCGCGCACGTAGGCGGCGCCGACCGTCCCCACCAGGTACGGGTCCTCCCCGATGGTCTCCTCGACCCGGCCCCAGCGCGGATCACGGACGACGTCCAGGACGGGGGCGAGGCCCTGGTGGACACCGGCCGAGCGCAGATCGCTGCCGATGTGCCGGCCCAGCTCCTCGACCAGCTCCGGGTCGAAGCCGGCGCCCCAGGCCAGCGGCACGGGGTACGCGGTGGCGCCCCAGGCGGTGAAACCGGCCAGGCACTCCTCGTGGGCGACGGCCGGGATGCCGAAACGGCCGGCCGCGGTGATACGGCGCTGGGCGCGCGCCAGTGCCTGCGCGCCCAGCGCCGGGTCCACCGGGGCGGTGCCGAACGAGCGGGTCAGCTGGCCGAGCCCGTGGGTGATCAGCTCGTCCCAGTCGTAGGCGGCGGTCATCTCGCTCTGCAGGGGGGCGACTCCGTCACCGTCCGTGGCGGCGCCCACCCACACGCCGTACAGCTGGGCGGTCTTCTCCTCCAGGGTCATCCGGGAGAGGAGGTCGTCGACGCGGGCGGCGGCGGGCCGGGCGGGGTCACGCCAGGGGGCGGTGGTCATGAAACTCCTGTCAGGGTGGAGAGCCCTCACGAACGCTTCCTGCGAATGTTTCGTTGGAGAAACCGAATGTTTTGGGAACCTAGGGCGGTGGAGAGGGTTCGTCAAGAGGTGCCGCAGGGATACGATCGCCGCCATGACACCTCCGGAGCCCGCTGAAACCCGGACGACGACCGGGACGACCGGACGGTCCGCGCAGACCGCGACGCTCGCCGAGATCGCCCGCGAGGCCGGCGTGTCGGCGCCGACAGTTTCGAAGGTCCTCAACGGCCGTGCCGACGTCGCCCCCGGGACCCGCAGCCGCGTCGAGGAACTGCTGCGGGTCCACGGCTACCGGCGCCGGCGCGCCGAGGCGAGCCGTTCCCCGCTGATCGACCTGGTCTTCCACGAGCTGGAGAGCGCGTGGGCGATGGAGGTCATCCGGGGCGTCGAGAACGTGGCCCGGGGCGCCGGCCTGAGCGTCGTGCTGAGCGAGAGCGCGGGACGCCTCACCCCGGGCCGGACCTGGGCCGACCAGGTCGCCGCCCGCCGCCCGCACGGCGTGATCCTGGTGCTGTCGGGGCTCGACGAGTCCCAGCGTGCCCTGCTGCACAGCCGGTCCATCCCGTTCGTGGTGATGGACCCGGCCGGCGACCCGGGCGCGGACGTGCCTTCGATCGGCGCCACCAACTGGCAGGGCGGGCTCGCCGCCACCCGGCATCTGGTGGAGCTCGGGCACACCCGCATCGGCGCGATCAGCGGACCGTCCCGGATCATGTGCAGCCGGGCCCGCGTCGACGGCTACCGGGCCGCGCTGGAGACGGCCGGCCTGCCCGTCGACCCGCAGCTGATCACGGCCGGCGACTTCCACCACGAGGCCGGCTACCGGCGGGGCCTCGAACTGCTGCGCCGCCCGGACCGGCCCACCGCCGTGTTCGCCGGCAACGACCTCCAGGCGCTCGGACTGTACGAGGCGGCGCGCGAACTGGGCCTGCGCATTCCGGAGGACCTGAGCGTGGTCGGGTTCGACGACCTGCCGGTGGCCCGCTGGGTCGGCCCGCCGCTGACGACCGTACGGCAGCCGCTGACCGAGATGGCCGAGGCGGCGGCGAAGCTGGTGCTCGACCTCGGGCGGGAGGACGGGGCCTCGGCGACGGCCACCCGCGTGGAACTGGCGACCAGTCTGGTGGTGCGCAGCAGCACGGCGCCGCCGCCGGAGCGGTAGGGGAGGGGAGCCGTGGCGGAGCGCGCGCCGGACAGTCCTCGAAGCGATTCGGTCGCACGGCCGAAACTTTCGGCGAGCCGAGACCGTCGGCGGGACGGGCTGAAGCGGTCCTGAGAACGTGAGATTTTCCGAAGAAAACCGGTCCCGGCCGCTCCCCCTAACAGTCTCCTAATAATTCGGACCTATGTTCCTCTCGTGACCTCAGACGAAGCGAGCGGCGACGCGGGCATACGGGTGGCCCGGCGGGCGAGAGTCCTGAAGGTCGCCGGCCTCGCCCTGGCGGGCGCCCTGGTGCTGGGCGTCGGGGCGGCGGGCTGGGCCTACTGGCATCTGAACAACAACATCAAGAGCGTCGACATCGACAGCGCCCTCGGTGACGACCGCCCGGCGAGGGCGGTGACCACCCCGGCGCCCTCCGGTTCCGCGACCCCGCTGCCCACCGAGGCCCTGAACATCCTGGTGCTGGGCTCGGACTCGCGCAGCGGCAGGGCGAACAAGGCCCTCGGCGGCGGTGACAGCACCGGCGCCCGCTCCGACACCGCGATGGTCGTCCACCTCGACGCCGGCCGGACCACCGCCACCGTCGTCAGCATCCCGCGCGACACGCTCGTCACCCGCCCGTCCTGCCCGCTGCCGTCCGGCGGGACCTCGGTCGTCGCCTACGGTTCCATGTTCAACAGCGCCTACTCGGTGGGCGGTCCGGTGTGCGCGGTCAAGACGGTCGAGGCGCTCACCGACGTCCGCATGGACCACTACGTCGAGATCGACTTCGCGGGCTTCGCGAAGCTGGTCGACGCGCTCGGCGGGGTCACCGTCACCACGGACGAGGACATCGACGACGACGACAGCCACCTGCACCTCAAGGCCGGCACCCACGACCTCGACGGGACCCGGGCACTCGCCCTGGCCCGCACCCGGCACGGTATAGGCGACGGCAGCGACCTGGGCCGCATAGGGCTCCAGCAGAAGCTGGTGAAGGCCCTGCTGGAACAGATCTCCTCGACGAACCTCCTGTCGGACCCCACCAAGTTGTACGAGGTCGCCGACGCGGTGACCGGCAGCCTGACCACGGACACCGGTCTCGACTCCCTCACCGAACTGATGCGCCTGGGCCAGAGCCTGAAGGGCCTGTCGGCCGACGAGGTCACCACGGTGACCATGCCGGTGGTGCAGGCGCCCTCGGACCACAACCGGGTGGTCGCCGACGAACCCGAGGCGAGCGACCTGTGGAAGTCGCTGCGCTGACCGCGCGCTGGAAGTCGCTGCGCTGACCGCGCGCTGGAGGTCGCTGCGCTGACCGCGCGCTGGAGGTCGCTGCGCTGACCGCGCGCTGGAGGTCGCTGCGCCGACCGCGCGCCGGAGGCCGCCGTGCCGACCGCGTCCGCTCCGGCGCCGACGGGGGAGCCAAAAAAACCTCGGCGGATGTCGGCCCGCGTGTCGATCCCGGTGTCCCCCGTTCGACGCAGGGGTGAGAGGCCGGAAGGAACCGGCCGCACAGGACACGAGGAGCCATCATGCCGCGCTATCTCTCCATGATCCGTATCGACGAGTCGGCCGCCCCCGCCGAGGGCCCCAGCGACGCGCTGATGCAGCGGATGGGCGAGCTGATCGAGGAGATGACGAAGGCGGGGGTCCTGCTCGACACCGCCGGTCTCACTCCGTCGGCCCAGGGCACCCGGGTGCACTACGAGGGCGGACAGCTGTCCGTGACCGACGGGCCCTTCACCGAGTCCAAGGAGGTCGTCGGCGGGTACGCCCTCGTCCAGGCCAAGGACATGGCCGAGGCGATCGAGTGGACGAAGAGGTTCCTGAAGGTGCACGAGGAGCACTGGACGGTGACCTGTGAGGTGCGGGAGGTCATGGAGGGCTGAGCCCTCCTTGGTCCGGGGCCGCCGGGGGTGTTGCATGGAGGGCTGTGACCCCACAGCCCTCCGCAGACCTGCCCCCCGAAGCCCCGACGGACGCCGCAGGCATCACGGACGCCACGGACGCCACGGACGCCACGGACCGGACGCCCGCCCCCACCGGGGCGGCGGCACCCCACAGCGGCCGCACGGGCGAGCCCCGCACCGGCGGCCCAGGTGACGCCTCCGCCGACGCCCGTCGCACCGTGGAGACCGTCTTCCGGATCGAGTCGCCGCGCATCATCGCCGGCGTCGCCCGGATCGTCCGGGACGTCGGTATCGCCGAGGAACTCGCGCAGGACGCGCTGGTGGCCGCCTTGGAGCAGTGGCCGCGGGACGGGGTGCCGGACAACCCGGGCGCCTGGCTCATGGCCGCCGCCCGGCACCGCGCGGTCGACCTGATCCGGCGCCGGGAGAACTACGCGCGCAAGCTCCAGGAGATCGGCCGCCGCCTGGAGACCGCGGCGCCGCCCGAGGAGCCCGCCGATCCCGACGACATCGACGACGACCTGCTCCGGCTGGTCTTCACCGCCTGCCACCCCGTGCTGTCGCCGGAGGCGCGCGGCGCGCTCACCCTGCGCCTGCTGGGCGGTCTCACGACGACCGAGATCGCCCGCGCGTTCCTGGTCCCGGAGGCGACGGTCGCCCAGCGGATCGTGCGCGCGAAGCGGACCCTGGCGACGCGGAACGTGGCGTTCGAGGTGCCCTACGGGCCCGACCGCGAGGCGCGTCTCGGGTCCGTCCTGGACGTCATCTACCTGATCTTCAACGAGGGTTACGCGGCGACGGCCGGCGACGACTGGCTGCGGCCGTCGCTCTGCGAGGACGCCCTGCGGCTGGCCCGGGTGCTCGCCGGACTGATGCCGAAGGAGGCGGAGGTGCACGGCCTGGTCTCGCTCCTGGAGTTCCAGACCTCCCGGTCCGCCGCCCGCACCGGCCGCGGCGGCGAGCCCGTCCTGCTCCGGGACCAGAACCGGCGCCGCTGGAACCGCATGCTCATCGGCCGCGGCATCACCGCCCTCGATCGCGCCACGGCCGCCGCGACCGGCGTCCCGGGGCCGTACGCCCTCCAGGCCGCCATCGCCGCCTGCCACGCGCTCGCGTACTCCTACGAGGAGACCGACTGGCCGAGGATCGCCACCCTCTACGCCCTGCTCGCGGCCCGCGCCCCGTCCCCGGTGGTCGAGCTGAACCGCGCCGTCGCCGTGTCGATGGCGCACGGACCCGCCCCGGCGCTGGAGATCGTGGACGCCCTGACGGCCGAACCGGCCCTGCGTGAGTACCACTTGCTGCCGAGTGTGCGGGGCGACCTGCTGGCCCGGCTCGGGCGCGGGGGCGAGGCCCGCGAGGAGTTCGTCCGGGCCGCGGGTCTCGCGCGCAACGTACGGGAGCGGGAGTTGCTGCTGGCCCGGGCGGCGGAGTGCGGTCCGTGACCCGCGATCGGTCAGTTGTTCACTCGTAACTCTGTTCCCACAGTGGCTCGTTGGGCACTACAGTGATCCGGCCGCTGTGGTACGGCTGTGAGGTCGACGGGGGGAACGTGCCGACCCGGCCCGCGCGCGGCACTTCCGAGGTCACGTCACGTGATCCAGCGATTCACTGATCCTGGGGGGATCGAGTTTTGAGACTCTTCACGCGCCGCCGTGCCGCGGCGCTCGCGACCGCGGCGGTGCTCGCCGCGGTGGGCACCCTGGCCACCGCTCCGGGTGCCGTCGCCGACGACGCCGGGTCCTGGCCCGGCACCGAGGGCAGGATCCTCGTCGACGGCGGCACGCTGATCGACCCGGCGACCGGCAAGGCCACCGCGATCCCGAACGTGGGCGGCGACCACGCCGCCTGGGCGCCGGACGGCAGCCGGCTGATCTCCAGCGCGGGCCAGATCCGCAGCTTCCGTCCCGGCGGCTCCTCGAAGATCACCCTGCCCTGGGCCGAGGGCGTGCGCGCCAGCGGCGCGTACGAGGACCTGGCCTACGGCTGGGACGGCCGGTACGTCGTCTTCTCCACCGCCGGCCAGCTCGTCTACGGCCCCTCGGACGGCTCGTGGGCGGCCCGGCCGCTGCTCACCGACGCCCTGGAACCCGACACGGTCTGCGACACCCACCCGACCGTCAGCCCGTCGGGACTGGTCGCCTTCCAGCGCAACGTCCACTACGGCTGCTACGACAACGCCGGCGTGTACACCTACGACGCGACGACGAAGAAGGTCAAGCGGGTCCTGGCCGACGCGGAGCAGCCGGACTGGTCGCCCGACGGCACCAGGCTGTCCTTCGTCCGCAAGGACGCCGACGGCAACGACCAGGTGTTCACGGCGAACGCCGACGGCACCGGCGTCAAGCAGCTGACCACGGGCCCGCGTCGGTACGCCAACCCGTCCTGGTCGCCGACCGGCACCCGGATCGTCTTCGACGCCCACACCGGGTCGGGCAGCGGCGACGTGCACACCATCGAGTACGCCGACGTGGCCACCGGCGAGCTGACCAAGGTCGCGGACACCCAGGGGGAGTTCTTCAGTGACAACCCCAGCTGGCAGCCGCTGCGCAAGAACAGCGCCGCCCGGGTCTGGGGCGCCGACAGCTACGCCACCGACATCGCCTCCTCCCGCTGGAGCTGGAACACGCTGGGCCACAGCCAGCCCGGCCTGCTGAACGCCAAGTCCGCGGTGCTGGTCGACCGGGACGACGCCGCGTACTCGCTGACCGCGCCCGCGCTGGCCGGCAAGAAGCGGGGCCCGGTGCTGATGACCCCGAAGTCGGGTCTGTCGACCGCGGTGAAGAACGAGCTGAAGCGCATGCTCAAGAAGGGCGCCAACGTCTACCTCGTGGGCGGCGCGTCCATCGTCTCCACGCACGTCTCCACGCAGCTGAAGGCCCTCGGCTACGTGCCCAAGCGGCTGTCCGGCACGGACCGCTACGCGACCTCCGTCGCGGTGGCCAAGTCCGTGAGCACCAGCCCCGAATACGTGTTCCTGGCCAGCGGCACCGACTACAAGGCGGCCCTGCCGGCCGCCGCGGCGGCCGGCGCCGAGGGGACGAGCAGCACGGGCGGCCTGGTCCTCACCAACGGCCGGAAGCTGACGGCGTCGGTGAAGTCGTACCTCAACGGCCTCAACCCGTCCAAGACCATGGTCATCGCGGTCGGTTCCGACGCGAAGTACGCGCTGACCCACACGTCGTTCTCCCGCTGGCCGTCGACGTACTACTACTACCCGGTCACCGCGAGCACCGACGCGGGCCTGTCGGTGGCCGTCGCCAAGTTCTGGTGGACGACGCCCGGCCAGGCGACCCTCGCGTACACCGGCTCGTGGCGCGACGGCGTCTCCGCGGGTTCGGCGATGAACATCTACGGCCCGATCCTGTGGACCTCGCGGCCGGCTCTGTCGAGTGAGGTCAAGAGCTACCTGCTGCGCGAGTCCGCGGGCACCCAGGCCGTGATCGCGTTCGGCCCCACCGCCTCGGTCACCACGGGCGCGCTGAACACGGCCGGCGCCTCGATCAGCGCGAGCTCCGGCCAGGTCGTCTACCGGCCGTACTACAACGGCGTTCCGGTGACGAGCGCGCAGGCGCTGTCCCGGGGCGCGGACGGCGGCGCCGCTCCGGCGACCGCGGTCACGTCCGGTCCGGTGGCCGCCGAGCCGCACCTGGGCTCGCTCAGGACGGCGCACCGCCAGTAGCGGACGCGGTCGCGGGCGCGCCCACCAGCATGGTCGGCGCGCCCGCGACGCGGGTCAGGAACACGGTCGCCGCGTTGCGCCCCCGCGGCTTGACCTTCCTGCGCAGTTCCTCCGGTTCGACCGCCGACCCCCGCTTCTTCACGGTCAGCACCCCGACCTCCCGCTCCCGCAGCAGCGCCTTCAACTTCTTGACGCTGAAGGGCAGTTGATCGGTGATCTCGTACGCGGTGGCGTACGGCGTCGGCCGCAGTTCGTCGGCGGTGACGTACGCGATGGTCTCGTCGACCAGGCCCCCGTCGAGTTGCCGCGCCACCTCGGCCACCAGATGGGACCGGATGACGGCGCCGTCCGGCTCGTAGAGGTAGCGCCCCACCGGTCGTACGGCGGGATCGGGCAGTCCGGCGGAGAGCAGCGCGCGGGGTCCCGGCAGCAGGGTCGCGCGCACCGCGCCGGGCTCGGTGCCGAACCACAGCACCGCCTCCTTCACGTCCCCGCCGTCGGAGATCCACTCGGCCTCGGCCTCGGCCGGGACCGCCTCGTGCGGGATACCGGGAGCGATCTTCAGGGCGGCGTGCGGCGCCCCACGGGCCGCCTGAACCGCCCAGGACAGCGGCGGTGAGTACCCCTCCGGGTCGAAGATCCGGCCCCGGCCGCCACGCCGGCCGGGGTCCACGAACACGGCGTCCCAGCCGGCCGTGTCCACCTCGGTGACGTCCGCCTCCAGCACCTCGATCAGGTCGGTGAGCCCGAGTGCCTCCGCGTTCGCGCGCGCCGTCGCCGCCGTCAGCGGGTCCCGGTCCACGGCGAGGACCCGGATGCCGGCGCGGGCCAGCGCGATCGCGTCCCCGCCGATGCCGCAGCACAGGTCGGCGACGGAGGTGACGCCGAGCGCCTTGAGACGGTCGGCGCGGTAGGTGGCGACGCTGGTCCGGGTGGACTGTTCGACGCCGTTCGGCGTGAAGAACATCCGTTCCGCGTCCTCGGCACCGAACTTCACCGCCGCCCGCTGCCGCAGCCGCGCCTGTCCGAGCGCCGCCGACACCAGCTCGGCGGGGTGCTCGCGGCGCAGCCGGGTGGCGACGGTGAGTTCGCGCGCCGGATCGGTGCCGCGCACCTCGTCGAGGAGGGCGCGGCCTTCGGGGGTGCGGAGGGCGTCGAGGTCGTTCACCGGGTCATTGTGGGCCAGTCGGTGGACGGTCCGCCTCCGGCCCTCGCCCGAGCCGGGGTGTCGGACGGGGGCGGGGGTGTTGACCTGCGAAGATCCGGTCCCATGCGAGTAGTAGGACAAAACTACAAAAATCGGCCCGCTCTGCGATCCCGGGTGCGCGGCACGGTCGCCGTGCTCGCCGTCACCGCCCTCGCCGCGAGCTGCGCGCAGGGAGGCCCGCCCCGGGTGCGGCCCGCGCACGGACAGCCGCCCCTGCACGCGCCCCAGGCCCGCGCCCTCCAGGGCTACGCCGAGCGGCTGAGCGCCGCGCACGCCGCCCGGGTCGCCGCCGCGAGGCGCTGGGGCCTGGCGCGGGTCCCGCTCACGGCCCCCGCGCCGCCCGCCGAGAAACCGGTGATCACCACCCGCAAGGGCTTCGAGGTGCGCGACCACGAGGACCTGCGCCTCCCCCCGGTCTTCACCACCGTCCCCACCCGGCAGAAGGTCGTCTTCCTCACCCTCGACGACGGCGCCGAGAAGGACCCGGCGTTCCTGCGCATGACGAGCGAGCTGAAGATCCCGTACACCGCCTTCCTCAGCGACTTCCTGATCAGGAAGGACTACGGCTACTTCGGCCGCATGCAGCGCTCGGGGGTGACCCTGAACAACCACACCCTGCACCACCTCTACCTGCCGGCCCTGTCCTACGCCCGCCAGAAGCACGAGATCTGCGGCATGCAGGACGTGATCGAGCAGCAGTACGGCAGGCGCCCGGCCCTCTTCCGCCCGCCCTACGGCAACTACGACGCCGACACCCTGCGCGCAGCCCGGTCCTGCGGCATCCGCTACGCCCCACTCTGGGACGAGGAGGTCTTCGTCGACCACTGGGAGTACCGCGAGTGGGACCAGGACCTGCACCCCGGTGACATCGTCCTCAGCCACTTCCGCGGCCCCCGCGACTGGAAGGGCACGATGCCCGACATGGTCCGCCGCTTCCTCGACAAGGTCACCGCCAAGGGCTACGCGGTGGCCCGGCTGGAGGACTACCTGTGAGCCGGCACAGGCAGGCGTGGCACGCGCTGACCGCCGGGCTGCTGGGGGTGGCGCTGCTCGCCGGCTGCGCCCAGTCCGTCGATCCCATCGAGCGGCTCGGCAAGAAGGCGGCCCAGCGGGTACGGAGGGAACCGGCCACGCCGGGGGAGCCCGCGTACCGCCGCTGGGGCCTCGCGGTCCCGCTGCCGCCCGCGCCCCGGGTGCCCGCCCGGCTGCCCGCCGCCCGCACGGCGGGCCCCGGCCTGCCGCCCGTGGTGGACCGGGTGCGCACCCGCGACCGGGTCGTCTTCCTCACCTACGACGACGGCGCCGAGCAGGACCCGAGGTTCGTCGACATGGTGCGTGAACTGCGGCTCCCCGTCAGCCTGTTCCTCACCGACAGCGTCGTCGGTCCGGGCTACGGCCACTTCGCGCGGCTCCAGGCGGTCGGCGCGACCGTCCAGAACCACACCCTCGACCACTCCGCCCTGCGCGGCCTGCCGTACGCCGGCCAGCGCGCCGAGATCTGCGGCCAGCAGGACAAGCTGAAGTCCCGCTTCGGCGTCCGCCCCCGCTTCTTCCGGCCCCCCTACGGCACGTACGACACGACCACCCTGCGCGCCGCCGCCGACTGCGGCCTCTCGGCGGTCGTCCGCTGGCGCGCCTCGGTGGAGGGCGGCGGCGACCTGACGTACACCCGGGGCGAGCCCCGCCTCCAGCCCGGTGACATCGTCTCGGTCGCCTCGGGCGAGTCGACGGACCTCAGCCTCAGAGCCCGCACCACCCGCCTGCTGCGGGAGACACAGCAGCGGGGCCTGACGGTCGCCCGCCTGGAGGACTACCTGTAAGTGGTGACTGGTCCTGATGCCTGGTGACTGGTCCGGGCCATCCAGCCCGTCCGGCTTGAGGACGAGGCATGGGGGGCCGAAGGCGAGGCCCGGAGGGCCGAAGAGGGGGCCTGGGGGCGGCAGCCCCCCGACCGACGCACACCCGAACAGGGGGCACCAGGGGGCGCGCGCCCACGAGAAACCGACGCCACGCGCCGCCGGCAATTGGCACTCCGCTTGACCGAGTGCTAATCCCGGTCATAGTCTCGGACCTGGCACTCCCCCCTGGAGAGTGCCAACCAGCGACAGGCAGGTCCGGCACCCGCGACGACGGATCGACCTGGTCGCCACCCCAGACAGTTAGCCCCGTGAGATCTCCGAAGGGGGAGGTCGGATCGTGACGACCACCAGCTCCAAGGTTGCCATCAAGCCGCTCGAGGACCGCATTGTGGTCCAGCCGCTCGACGCCGAGCAGACCACCGCCTCTGGCCTGGTCATCCCGGACACAGCCAAGGAGAAGCCCCAGGAGGGCGTCGTCCTTGCCGTGGGTCCGGGCCGCTTCGAGAACGGCGAGCGCCTGCCGCTCGACGTGAAGACCGGCGACATCGTGCTGTACAGCAAGTACGGCGGCACCGAAGTGAAGTACAACGGCGAGGAGTACCTCGTCCTCTCCGCTCGCGACGTCCTCGCGATCATCGAGAAGTAGTTCGCTTCGAAGCACACTGCATTGAGCTGCGCCCCTGGCCCCCGCGATCACTCATGAGCCGGGCGTCGGGGGCGCATCTCATTTCACCTAGATTTCCGAGAGGGCTCACGCTCCCATGGCGAAGATCCTGAAGTTCGACGAGGACGCCCGTCGCGCCCTCGAGCGCGGCGTCAACAAGCTTGCCGACACGGTCAAGGTGACGATCGGCCCCAAGGGCCGCAACGTCGTCATCGACAAGAAGTTCGGCGCCCCCACCATCACCAACGACGGCGTCACCATCGCCCGCGAGGTCGAGCTCGAGGACCCGTACGAGAACCTCGGCGCGCAGCTGGTGAAGGAGGTGGCGACCAAGACCAACGACATCGCGGGTGACGGCACCACCACCGCCACCGTGCTGGCCCAGGCGCTCGTGCGTGAGGGCCTGAAGAACGTTGCCGCGGGTGCCTCCCCGGCGCTGCTGAAGAAGGGCATCGACGCGGCGGTCAAGGCCGTCTCCGACGAGCTGCTCGCCACGGCGCGCCCCATCGACGAGAAGTCCGACATCGCCGCCGTGGCCGGGCTGTCCGCCCAGGACTCGCAGGTCGGCGAGCTCATCGCCGAGGCGATGGACAAGGTCGGCAAGGACGGTGTCATCACCGTCGAGGAGTCCAACACCTTCGGCCTGGAGCTGGACTTCACCGAGGGCATGGCCTTCGACAAGGGCTACCTGTCCCCCTACTTCGTGACGGACCAGGAGCGTATGGAGGCCGTCCTCGACGACCCGTACATCCTGATCACGCAGGGCAAGATCTCCTCCATCCAGGACCTGCTGCCGCTGCTGGAGAAGGTCATCCAGACCAACGCCTCCAAGCCGCTGCTGATCATCGCCGAGGACGTCGAGGGCGAGGCACTCTCCACCCTCGTCGTGAACAAGATCCGCGGCACCTTCAACGCGGTCGCCGTCAAGGCTCCGGGCTTCGGTGACCGCCGCAAGGCCATGCTGCAGGACATCTCGATCCTCACCGGCGCCACGGTCGTGGCCGAGGAGGTCGGCCTCAAGCTCGACCAGGTCGGCCTGGACGTGCTGGGCTCCGCCCGCCGCGTCACGATCACCAAGGACGACACCACGATCGTCGACGGTGCCGGCAAGACCGAGGAAGTCCACGGCCGGGTCAACCAGATCAAGGCCGAGATCGAGAGCACGGACTCCGACTGGGACCGCGAGAAGCTCCAGGAGCGCCTCGCGAAGCTGGCCGGCGGCGTGTGCGTGATCAAGGTCGGCGCCGCCACCGAGGTGGAGCTGAAGGAGAAGAAGCACCGTCTCGAGGACGCCATCTCGGCGACCCGCGCCGCGGTCGAGGAGGGCATCGTCTCCGGCGGTGGCTCCGCGCTCGTCCACGCCGTGAAGATCCTCGACGACAACCTCGGCAAGACCGGCGACGAGGCCACGGGTGTGGCGGTAGTCCGCCGCGCCGCCGTCGAGCCGCTGCGCTGGATCGCCGAGAACGCCGGCCTGGAGGGTTACGTCATCACCTCCAAGGTCGCCGAGCTCGACAAGGGCCAGGGCTTCAACGCCGCCACCGGCGAGTACGGCGACCTGGTCAAGGCCGGCGTCATCGACCCGGTCAAGGTCACCCGCTCCGCCCTGGAGAACGCCGCCTCCATCGCCTCCCTCCTGCTCACGACCGAGACCCTGGTCGTCGAGAAGAAGGAAGAAGAGGAGCCGGCCGCCGGTGGTCACGGCCACGGCCACTCCCACTGACGCAGGCACCACCCGAGAGAAGCCCCCGCCCCGCACTCGCGGAACGGGGGCTTCTCCCGTGCCACCGACTCCCGTGCCACCGACTTCCGTGCCACCGACTTCCGTGGCACCGGCTCCCGGCGCCCGACGCCGCGAGGCCCGCACCGCAGCCGTACGACGGACCACGGACCACGACCGGAACGCACCCGGCGCCGGACTCCGGCGGCCTGCCCGGTCTCCGGTCCGTCCCCCCCCTTCCCGTCACGGCCCTACTGCGGCCCGTACCTGCGCCCGGTGCGTGAGCTGATGCCCCCGAGCAGCCCTCTCGGCGCCACCTTCACCAGGCCCATCAGCGCCTTGTAGCGCGGGTCCGGGATCGACAACGACTTCCCCCGGGCCAGGTCCGCGAGCGCCGCCGCGACCAGTTTGTCGGCGTCGAGCCACATCCAGCCGGGGATGTTGTCCGTGCCCATCCCGGCCCGCTCGTGGAACTCCGTGCGCACGAAGCCGGGGCACAGCGCCATCAGCCGCACCCCGCTGCCGGCCAGGTCACGTGCCGCGCCCTGGGTGAACTGCACGACCCACGCCTTGGACGCGCCGTAGGTCCCGCGCGGCAGGAACGCGGCGACGGAGGCCACGTTGACGACGCCGCCCCGGCCCCGCTCGCGCATCGCCTCGGCCGCCGCCGACGTCAGCCGCAGCACCGCCTCGCAGTGCACCTTCAGCATCCGGAGCTCGTCGGCCATCGACACGTCGAGGTAGCGGCCCTTGTTGCCGAAGCCGGCGTTGTTGACCAGCAGGTCGACCGGGTTCTTGCGGTCGGTGAGCCGTGCCGCCACCGTCTCGACGCCGTCGTCCGTCGCCAGGTCGGCCGTCAGCACCTGTGCCTCGATGCCGTGCAGGTCGTGCAGTTCGGTCGCCTGCCGGCCCAGCCGCTCGGTGTCCCGTGCCACCAGGACGAGGTCGTGCCCGTCAGCCGCGAGCCGCCGCGCGAACGCCGCACCGATGCCCGCGGTCGATCCCGTAATCAATGCCGTTGTCATGGCGCAAGGTTAGTGACCCGGACCGATCACGTCCGATCACCGCACAGGGCCTCCCCGACACCGGGTCCCGGCCGCAAGGCGTCCCGCCGGGCCCGGTCAGGACCCGTACTTCTCCACATACGCCCGCGCCGCCCGCAGCGCCTCGGGGTGCAGCGCGGCGCCCGCCGCGAGCAGCCGGGGCAGCAGGTCACGCTCTGTGGTGGTGGCCCGGAACTCCATCGCCACGGTCACGTCGTGGTCCGGGAGGTGCACGACCTCCACCGGGTCCCCGGCGCGGATCTCACCGGGCTCCACCACCCGCAGGTAGGCGCCCGGCGCACCCTTGCGCGTGAACCGCTTCACCCAGCCGCGCTCGCCCAGGTGGCCCTGGAAGGTGCGGCAGGGGATCCGCCCGCAGGTCACCTCCAGCACCACCCCGGCACCGATCCGCCAGCGCTCGCCGATCCGCGCGCCGGACACGTCCAGTCCCGCGGTCGTCAGGTTCTCCCCGAACGCGCCGTTCGCCAGCGGCCGGCCCAACTCCCGCTCCCAGTCGTCCAGATCCTCGCGGGCCACCGCGTACACCGCCTGGTCGTCGCCGCCGTGATGGCGAATGTCGCACACCGTGTCGCCGGCCAGACCGCTGCGCCCGACACCCTTGGGCCCCGGCGCGGCCACCCGCACGAGGCCGTCGGCCGGGCGCTTGTCTATCGCGCTCAGCCCTTCCGGCTGGTCCGTGTAGGGCACGGCCCGCGCCCGGCCGACGTTCACCGACAGAAGCTTCATGGCCGCACGCTAAGCGGCGCGAGTCAAAGTGTCGACGGATTATTCGCCCCCGTACCAAAGGACCGCTTATCCTTCAGGGGTGATCGAAGCCCGTCATCTGCGTGTGCTGCGCGCCGTCGCCACCACCGGCTCCTTCTCGGCGGCGGGGCGCGAACTGGGCTGCACCCAGCCCGCCGTCAGCCAGCAGATGAAGGCGCTCGAAGCCTCCGTGGGCACCCCCCTGCTGATCCGCAGCGGGCGCGAGATGCGGCTGACGCAGGCCGGTGAGGCGCTGGTCCGGCACGCCGCCGGCATCCTCTCCGGGCTGACCGCCGCCGAGGAGGAGGTCGCCGCCATCGCGGGCCTGCGCGCCGGGCGGGTGCGGCTCGTGTCCTTCCCCAGCGGCAGCTCCACCCTCGTCCCGACCGCCCTCGCCGCCCTGCGCGCCGCGCACCCCGGCACCCGTGTCTCGCTGGAGGAGGCCGAACCGCCCGCCTCCGTCGAGCTGTTGCGCGCGGGCGACTGCGACCTGGCGCTCGCCTTCCGCTACGAGCGCGCGGCGGCCGTCGAGGAGTGGGACGACCTCGTCGTACGCCCGCTGCTGACCGACCGGCTCGTCGCCCTGGTGCCCGAGCGGCACCGGCTGGCGAGCGCGCCGTCCGTCGCCATCGGCGACCTCGCAGGGGAGCCGTGGATCGCCGGCTGCCCGCGCTGCCGCGGTCAGCTGGTCGAGGTGTGCGAGGGGGCCGGCTTCACGCCCCGCATCGACTTCGCGACCGACGACTACCCGGCGGTCGTCGGCCTGGTGGCCGCCGGTCTGGGCGTCGCGGTCCTGCCCCAGCTGGCGGTCGAGTCCGTACGGCCGCGCGGCGCGCGCACGGTGACCCTGGAGCCGGCGGTGCGCCGCGAGATCGTCGCGCTCACGCTGCCCGACCTGGCGCAGGTGCCTGCGGTGGCGGCGACCCTGGAGCAGCTGGCCCACGCGTCGGCGCGACAGGAACCGGGCCGGCCCCGGCGACCGCAGCCGGGCCAAAAATAAGGGCACGCGTACGCGTGCCCAGCTAGCAGAAACGTTCCTTCAACTGTTCGAAGCCGTGTCGCCGCTCCCGGCCGACGCGGAGACCAGCCGGTTGCGAGCCCTCCCCATGAGTTCCTCGCGCTCGTCCTCGGTCAGGCCGCCCCAGACCCCGTAAGGCTCGCGCACCGCCAGCGCGTGCGCCGCGCACTGCGCGCGAACGGGGCATCTCATGCAGACCTCCTTGGCCGAGTTCTCACGAGCGCTCCGAGCCGCACCGCGCTCGCCCTCGGGATGGAAGAAGAGCGAGCTGTCCACCCCGCGGCAGGCAGCCAGGAGCTGCCAGTCCCACAGGTCCGCGTTCGGTCCTGGTAGGCGGGAGAAATCTGCCATTGCGTGACCCCTTGTAGCCGTTCTGGGCGGATACGGTGTCCACGACCGTACATCTACGATCTAAGGAGATGAAAATATGACTCATTGCGAATCTAGCCTTAGACACCGAAAAATGGGAAGAAAAACGGCTAAATGGGGCATCGGTTGTGATGAAACATGGGAGCTTCGCCGCGCATGTCTCCACCGTGTCCGCGCCCTCACGTAGAGTGCCGAAGATGACACACAGCCCCGTAACTCTTTCGAGTGACCATCGTTGAGAGTGCGGAGGCGGTTGAAGCAGGAGTGCTCGGGCAGGCGTCCGGGTCGGTCGACCGCACAGGTGAAGATTTCGTACCAGCCTGGAGGCTCAAGGTGACGTGCATCAGCTGCGGAGGGCGGCCATGACATCCGTCCTCGTCTGCGACGACTCCCCGCTTGCCCGAGAGGCGCTCCGCCGCGCGGTCGCGACCGTGCCCGGCGTCGAGCGTGTGACGACGGCGGCCAACGGCGAGGAGGTCCTCCGCCGTTGGGGCGCCGACCGCTCGGACCTCATTCTGATGGACGTACGCATGCCCGGGCTGGGCGGCGTCGAGACCGTCCGACGGCTGCTGTCCGCCGACCCCGGCGCCCGGATCATCATGCTGACCGTGGCCGAGGACCTCGACGGAGTGGCGCTCGCCGTCGCCGCCGGAGCCCGCGGGTACCTGCACAAGGACGCCTCCCGCGCGGAGCTGCGGGCGACCGTCACCCAGGCCCTGGCCGACCCGACCTGGCGGCTCGCCCCGCGTCGGCTGCGCTCGGCCGAGATGGGCGCCGCGCCCACGCTCACCGCGCGTGAGATCCAGGTCCTCGAAGGCATGAGCCACGGCCGCTCCAACGCGGAGATCGGCCGTGAGCTGTTCCTGTCCGAGGACACCGTCAAAACCCACGCGCGGCGGCTCTTCAAGAAGCTCGGCGCCTCCGACCGGGCCCACGCCGTGGCGCTCGGCTTCCGCTGGGGTCTGGTCCGCTAGAAGCCGTCCGGCCGTCCGCGTCGGATCAGCGGGCGGCACGCGCCCGGCGGACCGCCGGGCCGGGCCCCGGGCACCGGACGTGCCGCGGCGGGGCTCGCAACCTCCGGAAAATCCCCGCCTACCGCACGGTGGGCGGGGGTGGCAAACCGATCCGCCGGCGCCCGCTGCTCGTTTCGCCGCGGATGCCGCATCCTTGAGGTGTGGAGTTCCTCGGGGACGAGTCGGTCGAGCGGAAGGGGAGGGCGCAGGGAATGAGTGCCGGCGCACCTGCTCATAACGCTTCAGTGCACAACGACGGGCGTGGTGCCACGGAGCACACGCCGCCAGGGCACCATGGACCGATGCGCGACGACGAGGCGGTGACCCCTGCCCAGGGGGCGATCGGTGCGCTCGTCCATCGTGCCGTCGACGGCGACGAGCAGGCCACGCACGACCTGCTCGCCCACGTGCACCCCCTCGCCATCCGCTACTGCCGCACCCGGCTGTCCCGGCTCCCGGGCGACGCGCGGCACTTCGTGGAGGACCTGGCCCAGGAGGTCTGCGTCGCGGTCCTGCTCGCCCTGCCCCGCTACAAGGACACCGGCCGCCCCTTCGAGGCCTTCGTCTTCGCCATCGCCGCACACAAGGTCGCCGACCTCCAGCGGGCGGCGATGCGTCACCCGGGCTCGACGGCGGTCCCCTCGGACGAGATGCCCGAGCGGCCCGACGACTCACTGGGCCCCGAGGAGCGGGCCCTGCTGAGCAGCGACGCCGAATGGGCCAAGAAACTGCTGGCCAACCTGCCCGAGAACCAGCGCGAGCTGCTTCTGCTGCGCATCGCGGTGGGACTCACGGCCGAGGAGACCGGCCAGATGTTGGGAATGTCACCGGGCGCGGTCCGGGTGGCGCAGCACCGGGCCCTGAGCCGGCTGCGGGCCCTGGCCGAGCAGTAGACGGAACGTCCGGACGGGTTTCTCGCGTCGGCGGCGGACACCGGGGACCGAGCGGTGAACGGCCAAAGCCGCAGCGCGTTCCGGCGGTGCCGGGTGGCTGATGCACCCGTCGCCGGGGGCCGGCCCACCGGTCCGTGTGAACGCGCCCGCCCCCGCCGCCGTAGGAACACACGAGAGCCACCGGCGTCCGGAACCGTGGAATTCGGGAGCCGCGCTTCCCGTTAGCATGGACATCCGCACCGATCAAGGCCATTTGGGGAAGGTGTCATGACTGCGAACGTCGACGGAGTGCCCGGAAAATTCGCGACACTCGGGCTGACCTACGACGACGTGCTGCTGCTGCCGGGCGCATCCGAGGTGCTCCCCAACGCGGTCGACACCTCGTCCCGCATCTCGCGCAACGTCCGCGTGAACATCCCGCTGCTGTCCGCGGCGATGGACAAGGTCACCGAGTCCCGCATGGCGATCGCGATGGCCCGGCAGGGCGGCGTCGGCGTGCTGCACCGCAACCTGTCCGTCGAGGACCAGGTCAACCAGGTCGACCTCGTGAAGCGCTCCGAGTCCGGCATGGTCACCGACCCCATCACCGTGCACCCCGACGCCACGCTCGCCGAGGCCGACGCCCTGTGCGCGAAGTTCCGCATCAGCGGTGTCCCGGTCACCGACGGCGGCAAGAAGCTGCTCGGCATCGTCACCAACCGTGACATGGCCTTCGAGAGCGACCGCTCCCGCCAGGTGCGCGAGGTCATGACGCCGATGCCGCTGGTCACCGGCCATGTCGGCATCTCCGGCGCCGACGCCATGGAGCTGCTGCGCCGCCACAAGATCGAGAAGCTTCCCCTGGTCGACGAGGCGGGTGTCCTCAAGGGCCTCATCACGGTCAAGGACTTCGTCAAGGCCGAGCAGTACCCGCACGCCGCGAAGGACGCCGAGGGCCGGCTGCTCGTCGGTGCCGCCGTGGGCGCCAGCCCCGAGGCGCTGGAGCGCGCCCAGGCCCTCGCCGAGGCGGGCGTGGACTTCCTGGTCGTCGACACCTCGCACGGCCACAACAGCAACGCCCTCAACTGGATGGCGAAGATCAAGTCGAGCGTCCACGTCGACGTGATCGGCGGCAACGTCGCCACCCGCGACGGCGCCCAGGCCCTGATCGACGCCGGTGTCGACGGCATCAAGGTCGGCGTGGGCCCCGGTTCGATCTGTACCACCCGCGTCGTCGCCGGCATCGGCGTCCCGCAGGTCACCGCCATCTACGAGGCGTCCCTCGCGGCCCGCGCCGCCGGTGTCCCGCTGATCGGTGACGGCGGCCTGCAGTACTCCGGGGACATCGGCAAGGCGCTCGCCGCCGGCGCCGACACCGTGATGCTGGGCAGCCTCCTCGCGGGCTGCGAGGAGTCGCCGGGCGAGCTGCAGTTCATCAACGGCAAGCAGTTCAAGTCGTACCGCGGCATGGGCTCGCTCGGTGCCATGCAGTCGCGCGGCCAGGCGAGGTCGTACTCGAAGGACCGCTACTTCCAGGGCGAGGTGGCCTCCGACGACAAGCTCGTCCCCGAGGGCATCGAGGGCCAGGTGCCCTACCGCGGCCCGCTGGCCAACGTGCTGCACCAGCTCGTCGGCGGTCTGCGCCAGACCATGGGCTATGTGGGTGCCGCCTCCATCGAGGAGATGGAGACCAAGGGCCGCTTCGTGCGGATCACCTCCGCGGGCCTCAAGGAGAGCCACCCGCACGACATCCAGATGACCGTCGAGGCGCCGAACTACAGCCGCAACAAGTGACTCTCCCGCGCGCGTGACGCATGCCGAGGGCGGTTCCGGGCCACCGGGGCCGCCCTTGTCGTACCCGTCGGCGATACTGGGAGACGCTGA
Source organism: Streptomyces sp. NPDC005574 (assembly GCF_040605435.1). Taxonomy (NCBI): domain Bacteria; kingdom Bacillati; phylum Actinomycetota; class Actinomycetes; order Kitasatosporales; family Streptomycetaceae; genus Streptomyces; species Streptomyces sp. NPDC005574. The sequence goes on along the minus strand of NZ_JBEXCW010000083.1, from coordinate 11,059 downwards.
AACGCAGAGGGAAAGGCCACAGACGTGACTGAGATCGAGATCGGGCGCGGCAAGCGCGGCCGGCGGGCGTACGCCTTCGACGACATCGCCGTCGTCCCCAGCCGCCGTACGCGGGACCCGAAGGAGGTCTCGATCGCCTGGCAGATCGACGCCTACCGCTTCGAGCTGCCCTTCCTGGCCGCCCCCATGGACTCAATCGTGTCGCCCGCCACCGCGATCCGCATCGGTGAGCTCGGCGGCCTCGGCGTGCTGAACCTCGAAGGACTGTGGACGCGGTACGAGGACCCGCAGCCGCTGCTCGACGAGATCGCCGGGCTGGACGTCGACAACGCCACCCGCCGTCTCCAGGAGATCTACTCCGCCCCCATCAAGGAGGAGCTGATCGGGCAGCGCATCAAGGAGGTGCGCGACTCGGGCGTGGTCACCGCGGCCGCGCTCTCCCCGCAGCGCACCGCCCAGTTCTCCAAGGCCGTGGTGGACGCGGGCGTGGACATCTTCGTCATCCGCGGGACGACCGTGTCGGCGGAGCACGTCTCCGGTTCGCACGAACCGCTGAACCTCAAGCAGTTCATCTACGAGCTCGACGTCCCGGTGATCGTCGGCGGCTGCGCCACGTACACCGCGGCCCTGCACCTGATGCGCACGGGCGCGGCGGGTGTCCTGGTCGGCTTCGGCGGCGGCGCCGCGCACACCACTCGCAACGTGCTGGGCATCCAGGTCCCGATGGCCACCGCGGTGGCCGACGTCGCCGCGGCCCGCCGCGACTACATGGACGAGTCCGGCGGCCGGTACGTGCACGTCATCGCGGACGGCGGTGTCGGCTGGTCCGGTGACCTGTCCAAGGCGATCGCCTGCGGCGCCGACTCGGTGATGATCGGCTCCCCGCTCGCGCGCGCCACCGACGCGCCCGGCCGGGGCCACCACTGGGGCATGGAGGCGGTCAACGAGGAGCTGCCGCGCGGCAAGAAGGTCGACCTGGGCACGGTCGGCACCATCGAGGAGGTCCTCACCGGCCCGTCCCACATCCCGGACGGCTCCATGAACTTCTTCGGTGCCCTGCGACGCGCCATGGCCACCACCGGCTACAGCGAGCTCAAGGAGTTCCAGCGCGTCGAGGTGACGGTCGCGGACTCGCAGCACAAGCGGTAGGCCGTACGACGTGAGGGGCCCGTCCACCGGTCGGTGGGCGGGCCCCTTCGTGCGCGCGTGGTGCCACCGTGTGGTGGCGGTGCGGCGGGTGCTAGAGGGCGGCCTTCTTCGCTCCCGAGAACGCGGCGAACGCGCCGATGGCGAGGAACAGGAACGTCATCGCGTCGGCCGTCTCGCTCCAGCCGTCCGTCAGCCAGTTGAAGTGCTCGGTGAACAGCGAGGCCGCGGACACGTCGAGCTCGTCGCTGCCGATGATCGCGATGCCGATGAGCTGGCCGAGGTAGACGGCGCCCAACGACAGCAGCGCGCTCACCACGGGCAGCGCCGGGTTGCTGCCGCCGACCTTGCCCGCGGCGAACCCGATGAGGAAGCCGACGCCGACGGCCGCGTAGCCGATCTCGTAATCGGTGGCGCCGACGATGCCGCCGTAGACACCCGCGGTGACCAGCGCGACGACGACGGCGACGACCACGCCGAGAGCGACGTTCCCGCGGGCCGGCGCGGGGGCGGGGGCCGGGGCGAACGGCGCCGGGGGCGGCGGCAGGGCGGCGCCCGGCTGCTGGGCGTAGGGGTTGCCGTCGACGGGCTGCGGGGCGGCGGGCGCGCCGGTGGCGGGCTGCGGAGTGCCGGGTGCGCCGGTGGCGGGCTGCTGGGCGAACGGGTTGCCGTCGGACGGCGGCGGAGCTGACTGGGTCATGACAGGTTCCCCCCACGGGACTGTGGTGACGAGCGGTGCGGTGTGTGTGCACGAGTGTGCGACGGACGCCGAAGACTAGCAGGCGAGGGGGGCGTCTTGACCAGGCGTTATCGCGGAGGATCGTGGGGATTCGGCAGACGGTCGGTGGGTCGTCACCCGGACCCGCTGGGGCGCCCGGGGCCGGTGGGTCGTCGTCCGGAGTCGGTGTGTGGCGCGGGCCGGTGGGTCGTCGTCCGGAGTCGGTGTGCGGTGCGGGCCGGTGGGTCGTCGTCCGGAGTCGGTGTGTGGCGCGGGCTGGTGGGTCGTCGTCCGGAGTCGGTGTGCGGTGCGGGCTGGTGGGTCGTCGTCCGGAGTCGGTGTGCGGCGCGGGCCGGTGGGTCGTCGTCCGGAGTCGGTGTGTGGCGCGGGCTGGTGGGTCGTCGTCCGGAGTCGGTGTGTGGCGCGGGCCGGTGGGTCGTCGTCCGGAGTCGGTGCGCGGTGCGGGGCCGGTGGGTCGTCGTAAGGCGTCGTAGGCGTCCGTGGCCCTTGGGCGGCCCGTCCGGGGTGGCCAGGGTGTCGTCGCCGGGGCGGGTCGGCTCCGGCGGGCTCCGTCAGAGCCGGTGGGCCGCTCCCGTCGGGGTCGCTCCGCGCGTGTCCAGGAGGAGCTGGGCCTTCACCGACAGGCCCTGGAGGTCGTACGTGCGGTGCTGCTGGAGCAGGATCGTCAGGTCGGCGTCGGCGGCGGCGTCGTAGAGGGAGTCGACACGCGGGACCGGGCGGTCCAGGACGCTCCACGACGGGACGTGCGGGTCGTGGTAGCTCACCGAGGCGCCCAGCTCGATCAGCCGGGTCGCGATCTCCCGCGCGGGGCTGCCCTGCTGGTCGGCGAGGTCGGGCTTGTAGGTGACGCCGAGCAGCAGCACGCGGGCGCCGCGGGCGGACTTGCCGTGCTCGTTCAGCAGGGTCGCGGCGCGCTGGATGACGTAGCGGGGCATCTGGTCGTTGACCTGCTGGGCGAGTTCCACCATGCGCAGGGTGCGTCCGGCGCGGCCGGTCAGGTCCTGGGGGACGGCGTGGCCGCCGACGCCGGGGCCCGGACGGAACGCCTGGAAGCCGAACGGCTTGGTCTCCGCGCAGCGGATGACGTCCCAGAGGTCGACGCCGAGGTCGTTGCAGAGCACGGCCATCTCGTTGACGAGGGCGATGTTGACATGCCGGTAGTTGGTCTCCAGCAGCTGCACGGTCTCCGCCTCGCGGGGTCCGCGGGCGCGGACGACCTTGTCGGTGAGCCGGCCGTAGAAGGCGGCGGCCGACTCGGTGCAGGCGGGGGTGAGACCGCCGATGACCTGCGGGGTGTTGGCGTGCCCGAAGTCGCGGTTGCCGGGGTCGACCCGGCTGGGCGAGCAGGCCAGGTGGAAGTCGCGGCCCGCCCGCAGGCCGGAACCCTCCTCCAGCAGGGGGCGCAGGAAGTCCTCCGTGGTCCCCGGGTACACCGGTGATTCGAGGATCACCGTGGTGTGCGGGCGCAGGTGGGCGGCCAGGGTGCGGGCGGCCGTCTCCACCTGTCCGAGGTCGAGCCCGCCGTCCGCGCCCCGGGAGGTGGGGGCGCAGATGACCGCCGTGCGCACCCGGCCGAGCTGGGCCGGGTCGGTCGTCGGCCGGAAACCCCCCGAGAGCATCCGGCGCAGTTCGGCGGGGCTGAGGCCGCCTGCCTCGGGGCCCGTCTTGTAGCCGAGGGTGGTGAGGCCGGCGGTGACGGCGGCCTGCGCCAGCGGCAGGCCGTACGGGCCGAGTCCGATGACGGCGAGATCTGCGGGCATGGCGTGGGCCGTCCTTCCCAATAACCGAAGCGGGACAGGTGCGCAAGCCCGGTGGACAGGATGGGCGAGAGCAATGTCAGACTAGGAGTAAATATGACCGTTATGCGGGATTGGCCAGCTGTGTCTTCCCGCGGGTCGGCGACAGTTGTCCACAGGCTGGGGGCGAGTAGTGGCTGAAGTCGGTCAGGCCGGTCAGAATTTGGGCAGGGGGAAACGGCACGGGCCTCACCTCGCGGGTGCGGCCGGCGCGACCGACAGCTGGAGGCAGCGGTGAGGACAGCGACACTCGGGCCGGCGCAGCGCGCCGAGTCACTCGCGGCGATGGCCGAGCGGGAACTGGACGTGCTGGTCGTGGGCGCGGGCGTGGTCGGTGCGGGCACCGCGCTCGACGCCGTGACCCGCGGCCTGTCCACGGCCCTGGTCGAGGCGCGTGACTGGGCCTCGGGCACGTCCAGCAGGTCCAGCAAGCTCATCCACGGCGGCCTGCGCTATCTGGAGATGCTCGACTTCGCACTCGTCCGCGAGGCACTGAAGGAACGCGGCCTGCTGCTGGAGCGGCTCGCCCCGCACCTGGTGAAGCCGGTGCCGTTCCTGTACCCCTTGCAGCACAAGGGCTGGGAGCGCCTCTACGCCGGCTCGGGCGTCGCGCTCTACGACGCCATGTCGATGGCCCGAGGCCACGGGCGCGGGCTGCCCCTGCACCGCCACCTGAGCCGGCGTCACGCCCTGCGTGTCGCCCCCGCCCTGAAGAAGGAGGCACTGGTCGGCGCGCTGCAGTACTACGACGCCCAGATGGACGACGCCCGCTTCGTGGCGAACCTCGTGCGCACCGCCTTCTCGTACGGCGCCCATGTCGCCAACCGCGCGCGGGTGACCGGGTTCCTGCGCGAGGGCGAGCGGGTCGTCGGCGCCCGGGTGCGGGACGTCGAGGGCGGCGGGGAGTACGAGATCCGGGCCAAGCAGGTCGTGAACGCCACGGGTGTGTGGACCGACGACACCCAGGGCATGGTCGGTGAACGCGGCCAGTTCCACGTCCGGGCGTCCAAGGGCATCCACCTCGTCGTCCCCAAGGACCGCATCCACTCGACGACCGGGCTGATCCTGCGCACCGAGAAGTCCGTGCTGTTCGTCATCCCGTGGGGCCGGCACTGGATCGTCGGCACCACGGACACCGACTGGGACCTCGACAAGGCGCACCCCGCCGCGTCCAGCGCGGACATCGACTACGTCCTCGAACACGTCAACTCGGTCCTCGCGGTGCCGCTGACCAGGGACGACGTCCAGGGCGTGTACGCGGGACTGCGTCCGCTGCTGGCCGGCGAGTCCGACGCCACCAGCAAGCTGTCACGCGAGCACACCGTGGCGCACCCGGTGCCGGGACTCGTCGTGGTGGCGGGCGGCAAGTACACGACGTACCGCGTGATGGCCAAGGACGCGGTGGACGCCGCCGTGCACGGCCTCGACATGCGGGTCGCGGACTGCGTCACCGAGGACGTGCCGCTGCTCGGCGCCGAGGGGTACCACGCCCTGTGGAACGCGCGAGCGCGTATCGCCGCGCGGACCGGCCTGCACGTGGTGCGCGTGGAGCACCTGCTGAACCGCTTCGGGGCGATGGCGGAGGAGGTTTTCGACCTCATCGCCGAGGACGCCTCACTGGGCGAGCCGCTCCACGCCGCCGACGACTACCTGCGCGCCGAGATCGTGTACGCCGCCTCGCACGAGGGGGCCCGGCACCTGGACGACGTGCTGACCCGCCGTACCCGCATCTCGATCGAGACCTTCGACCGGGGCACGCGCAGCGCGCGGGAGGCCGCCGAACTGATGGCGCCGGTCCTCGGCTGGGACAAGGGCCAGATCGAGCGCGAGGTCGAGCACTACGAGAAGCGGGTCGAGGCCGAGCGGGAGTCGCAGCGCCAGCCCGACGACCTGACGGCGGACGCGGCGCGGCTGGGGGCACCGGACATCGCGCCGCTGTAGGGGCGGGCGGGTGGGGCGGGCGGTTGGGGGGCCTGCGTTTTGGCCCCCCTTCCCCTGGTCCCGTTCCCGTGGTCCCGCCGCCCTCTGGCCGTCCGGATGTCACTCGAACGAGTGTCTCCAGGCGGGATCCTCGTTCGGAACCGGCTCGTTCTACGAGGTGCGGGGGCAGAACTCGGCGGTGAGCAGCCGGGGTTCGAGCCCGGGGTCCGTGACCGTGTCGGTGTTCACGCGGAAGGTGAGGACACGACGGCCGTCGGCGGTGGCTGCGGTGCGCACGTAGCTGCCGGTGATGCGTCCGTTGTGCCCCCACACCGTGACCCCGCACGGCAGCTTCACCGGGAACAGACCCATGCCGTACGAGCCGTGTGCGGTGCGGGTGTCGAGCATCTCGCGCAGCCGGCGCGGGGGCAGCAGTTCCCCGCCGAGCAGGGCCGCGTAGAAGCGGTCCAGGTCGGCGAGCGTGGTCACCAGTTCGCCCGCGGCGCCGGCCACCCGCGGGTCGAGGTCGGTGACGTCGGAGCCATCGGCGGTGTAGGCGCGGCCGTGCGGTGCGGGAAGAGCGGTGCGGGAGCCGGGGAAGGAGGTGCCGGTCAGACGCAGGGGAGCGAGGATGCGGCGCTCCGCCTCGGTGGCGTAGGAGTGCCCCGTGACCTGCTCGACGATCAGGCCGAGCAGGACGTAGTTGGTGTTCGAGTACGCGTAGTGGCCGCGGTCGGCCGGAGGGTGGGTGAGAGCCAGGCGTACGGCCTGGAGGGGCGACAGGGGGACGAGCCCCCCGGTGTCCGCGGTGAAGTCGTACAGGCCGCTGGTGTGGGTGAGCAGGGAGCGCAGGGTCAGCGCGCGACCGTCGTTGCCGGTTCCCCGCACCAGACCCGGCAGGTGCTGCTCCACCGTGTCCGACAGCGACAGCCGCTGCTCGTCGGCCAGTTGCAGGACGACGGTCGCGAGGAAGGTCTTCGTGACGCTGCCCGCCCGGAAGCGGTCGGCGCGGGAGATCCCCTCGCCCGCCCGGGCGAAGCGGGTGGCGGACCCCTCGCGGACCAGCAGGGCCGCGGCGGGCGCGTCGCCCCGCGAGACCAGCAGCGGCAGGACCGTGTCCGTGACCGGCACGGCACGGGCCGCCTGCGAGCCGGACGCGGCCGACCAGAGCAGCACCGCGGCCACCGGCACGGCGAGGAGCGGCCGTAGCTGCTGAAACGGCGGCATCGCGGGGGTCCTTCCTTGTCGCGGTCCATCATGCAGCGCCACGGAGGGCGAGCCCCAGGGCCCCCGGCACCGGGCCGCGTCCGGCGATCCGCCTCGGATCGGCGGGTACCGGGCGTCACTTGCCGGGTACGAGTCACCGGACACGGCCCGGGCGTCCGGGCGCCGTGGAGTCACCGGGCGGCGAACCCGCGGTCCCCGTATGGACCCCGGGCGCGGTGAGAGGCACCCTGGGCGTCGGGCACTTGTCGGGTGAGAGACAATGGAGCCTCTGTCAGGGCGGGTTGCATGAGGGGACGCATGTCGGAGGCGGAGCGGGCGGGGGCGGCATCCCGGCAGGACAAGAGCAAGCGTCTCCTCGCCGGGCGGTACCGGCTGGGAGAAGTGCTGGGCCGCGGCGGCATGGGCACGGTGTGGCGTGCCGAGGACGAGACCCTCGGCCGGACGGTCGCCGTGAAGGAGTTGCGGTTTCCGTCCAGCATCGACGAGGACGAGAAACGGCGCCTGATCACGCGCACCCTGCGTGAGGCCAAGGCGATCGCGCGGATCCGCAACAACAGCGCGGTGACGGTCTTCGACGTGGTCGAGGAGGACGACCGGCCGTGGATCGTGATGGAACTGGTCGAGGGCAAGTCCCTCGCCGAGGCCATCCGTGAGGACGGTCTCCTGGAGCCCCGGCGCGCGGCCGAGGTCGGGCTCGCCATTCTCGACGTGCTGCGGTCCGCGCACCGCGAGGGCATCCTGCACCGCGACGTGAAGCCGTCGAACGTGCTGATCTCCGAGGACGGCCGGGTCGTGCTCACCGACTTCGGCATCGCGCAGGTCGAGGGAGACCCGTCGATCACGTCGACCGGCATGCTCGTCGGCGCGCCCTCCTACATCTCGCCGGAACGCGCCCGCGGGCACAAGCCGGGCCCGGCGGCAGACCTGTGGTCGCTGGGCGGCCTGTTGTACGCGGCGGTCGAGGGATCGCCGCCGTACGACAAGGGGTCGGCGATCGCGACGCTCACGGCGGTGATGACCGAGCCGCTCGGTGAGCCCAAGAACGCGGGGCCGCTGCGGGACGTCATCTACGGGCTGCTCACCAAGGACCCCGAGCAGCGGCTCGACGACGCCGGTGCCCGGGCCATGCTCAACGCGGTGCTCCACGCGCCCGAGCCGAAGGCCGTCGAGCCGGAGCCGGCCGACGCCACCAAGGTCGTGCCGCTGCCGGCGCAGCCGGGCGAGCGCTCCGGCAGCTCCGGCACCAGGCGGGGCGAGGAGGCCGGCGAGCGGTTCCGCGGGGCGCTGCGCTCCATGCGCAAGGCCGCCGGAGCGGCGGCCGGGTCGGCGGCCGCGGTGCGCGCCAAGTCGGCCGGTACTTCGACTGCTTCGGGTTCCGGCGGTGTGGGTGGTTCCGGCACGTCGGCCGCGAAGGAGACGACCGGGACCGCGAAGCCGGACACGGCCACCGGGTCGGGATCGGTCCCTGCGCCCGGTGCCGCTGCCGGACCGGCGGCGGGCGCGGCCGGTTCGGGGCGGGTGCCCGCGGCCCGTGATCGAGGCACGCGGGAGACGAAGGCCAAGGGCTCGGACACCACGGGCGCGAGCGCCACGCACGCCACCAATGCGGCGAGCGCCACCAGCGCCACCACTGCCTCGAACGCGTCGACGAGCGGGCGGAGTTCCGGGTGGCCCGTGATGACGCCGCCGGACCTGCCGCCGCGGACCGTGCCCAGGGCGCCGCTCACCGACGTGGTGCCCCGGCGGACGCTGGTCATCATCGCGGTGGTCCTGGCGCTCGCCGTGCTCGGCACCGTACTGGCGCTCACCCTCGGCGGGGGCGACGACGACTCGAAGGGCGCCGGGAGCGGCGGCGGTTCCAAGGTGACGGCCGGGGGCGGTGCGAGTCCCTCCACCAAGGAGGACCACAGCGCGGGCACCGGGAAGGGCGGTTCGGCGGACGCGTCCGGTTCCACCGGATCGTCCGGCTCCGGATCGGGGGGCACCTCGGGCACCGAGGCGAGCCCGTCCGGAGGCACCGGCAAGGAGACCGACGGCTCCGCGGGCGGCGGCAGCGCGTCCACGTCGACCTACCGGGGCGGTCAGGGCTACTCGATCGGGTTGCCCAAGGGGTGGAAGTACCAGTCCACCAGTGCGGCGGGGGACCGCTTCGCCGGACCTGACGGGCAGAAGCTGCTGGTCGCCTGGACCTCGACGCCCAAGGGCGACCCGGTCGCCGACTGGACGAACCAGGAGCGCTACATGGTGCGCTCGCAGTACAAGAAGATCCGCATAGAGGCGGTGAGCTACCGGGGCTGGAACGCGGCCGACTGGGAGTTCACCTACTCGGAGGGCGGGACCGGCTACCGCACGATCGACCGCGGGTTCGTGGTCGACGACCATCAGGGATACGCGCTGATGTACACGGCGAAAGCCGCGAAGTGGGACACCGGGGTGCGCAAGGACACCTGGGAGACCCTGGCGAAGACCTTCAAGCCGAAGTCGTGACCGAAGCGGCCGCGCGTTTGGGCCGCGAGATCCGGCATCCCCTCTTTGCAGGTTGCCTCCGGCACGTATCGTGAATGTTCGCGGACCGTACGCATGCGGGTGTGTATCCGGAACGGGTCGCGACACGAACGGAATTGACCAGCCGGGCGGCCGGGGGAGGCAACGTGGACGACTATGCGGGTCGGGTGCTCGCCGACCGCTACCGCCTGCCGCTGCCGCCGTCCGACGAGTACGAACTCACCGAGAGCCGGGCCTTCGACACCTACAGCGGGCAGGAAGTCTTCGTCCGGCAGGTGCCGTTGCCCGAGGTCGTCGAGGCCGAGGTGCTCGACGCGGAAGGGCTGCCGGACGGCTTCACCGCCCGTGACGGCCGTGAGACGCGGGACCGGGGCGCGCGGCGGACCGCGGCCGGCCGCGACGGCACCCGGCGGCCCACCGAGCCGGCCGTCCGGCGAGCCGTCGAGGCGGCGCAGGCCGCGGCCCGGATCCCCGACCACCCCCGGCTCGACCAGGTCTTCGACGTGTTCGCCGAGGGCGGTTCGCTGTGGATAGTCAGCGAGTGGGTGGCCGCGCGGTCGCTGTCGGACTTCCTGCTGGAGAAGCCGCTGACGCCGTACCGGGCGGCGGAGGTGGCCTCCGACGTCCTCATGGCCCTGCGTGTGCTGCACGCCCACGGCTGGACGCACCGCAACGTCACGGCCCGCACGGTGCTCGTCTGCGACGACGGCCGGGTGATGCTGACCGGCCTCGCCGTCGGAGCGGCGGAGGAGGCACTGTGCGGGTACGACCCGGTGCCGGCCCCGGACAGTGAGTGGGGCGCGGGCACCGGTACCGACAGCGGAAGCGGGGGCGCGGACACCGGCGCCGGATTCGGCGCGGGACGCGAAGCGGCTCCCGGTGGCGGGTCCGGCCGTGGCGGACCGCCGGGCGGCGCCCCGCGCGCACCGGGCTTCGGCAGCGCGCCCACCACCGGCGGCGCGCCCGGGTCCGCCCTCGCGCTCGGTTCCGGTCCCGCACCCGGTAGCGGCCCTTTCGCGGGCGCGGGGGCAGCCGCAGCGGCCGGCTCCGGTGGCGGACACGCGGACCCCGAGGCGGCCCGGCGGGCCGCCATCGAGGCGCGGGCGGCCGGCGGGTTGCCGGCGCAGGGGGCCGACGCGGCGTCCGGCGCGGCCGGGTCGGGCGCGCTCGCCCGCCGGGAGCCCGACACCGGCGGTGACCTCCGGGCCGCGCGAGCCGGAGCGATCGCCGCGTACCGGGCGGGGGCGCGGGCCGCGGCCCGGGTCCAGGAGGCGCAGCAGAGCGGCCGTACGGCCCTGCCCGGAGCGCGACCTGCCTCCGACGGCGGGCCGGCCGGGCAGAACGACGGGCCGGCGCAGTCGCCGTACGGCACCGGTGCGGAGCGGGCGCCGGGTGCCACGCCCCCCGGGCAGATCGCCGACCCCTACGGTGTGCGCGCCGCGCCCTGGCACGGGGCGACGCCCCGCGGTGGAGCCGAGGCAGCGCCGTCGGCCGGGGGCTACGGACCGGGGATGACGGGGCGTACGGCCCTTCCGTCGGGGGGCAACGGTCTGGTGGCGCCGGGATACGGTCCCGTGCCGGGGCACCCGGCGGCACCCGGCTTCGGCGCCGTCCCCGGCCACCCCGCCCCCGGCGCCCCCGCCCCGGTCCGCAGGCCCTGGATGCGCCGGCCGAGGAAGGTCTCGTCGAACGCGAGGTCCGCGGGCGCCCGGAGCGTCCGCGGGGC